>NZ_JBFUKA010000005.1:0-87747 GCF_056401085.1 Nocardioides sp. P4_G4 | reverse complement strand
CGCTTCGCGGTCGTGACCGAGCAGTTCCACCGCTCGGCCGCGCGTCGTAGGGGCCATTTCTGGTCGACAACGAGCCTGGCCAGGCGTAGACGTCCGGCCGGGGTGAGTTGGGCGTTAGCGTGTGACACGAAGACCTCCGGAGTTCGTGAGCGAGTGATTGCTTGGTCGCTTCACACCTCACCCGGGGGTCTTCGTCATCGTCCAGCAGGCACGCCGTACCTAACGTCCGTGGTCAGTACACCTAGCGGCCGCTCGGGCCGTGTCGATCAGAGCTCGAGCTCGTCGGCCAGGGCGCGCAGCAGCTTGGCGGTCGGCCGGGCCGTCCTGGCCTCGGGGTGACGGCCGTGGCGGTAGGTCTCGCCGACGTCGTCGAGCAGCCGGATGAGGTCCTCGACGATGGCGACCATCGTCTCGGGGTCCTTGCGCTGGGCGCTGCGCTGGTTGCGCGTCACCGAGGCGGGAGCGTCGAGGACCCGCACCTGGAGCGCCTGGTCGCCGCGGCGACCCTGGGCGATGCCGAACTCGACGCGGGTGCCGGCCTTGAGGGTCGCGATGCCCTCGGGGAGCGCGTCGGAGTGCACGTAGACGTCCGGCCCGCCGTCCTGGGACAGGAACCCGAAGCCCTTGTCGGCGTCGAACCACTTCACCTTGCCACTGGGCACGGCCGTGACCTCTTCATTCGTGCGGGCGCCTCGCGCCGGGACGGTGCAGCCGGGGCGGTGCCCCGAGCGCGCACAGACTATGTGTGCGCAGCGACAACCCGCCAACGGCCTCTGCAATTCCGGCATTGCTATTTCCAGCATTGCTAACTCCGGCATTGCCATTTCCGACAGCGGTGTCTCGGAGAGCGCTGTTTCGGGGAGCGCTATCTCGGAGAGGGCTGTTCCGCGACGAGGGCCTCGTTGAGCGAGCCCGAGCGGAAGCCCCGCGGGTCGACCCCGGCCTCGGCGAAGCCGGAGGCCCGCACGGCGGCAACGACCGCGAGCTCCACCGGGGCGCCGGGGACCAGGGGCCCGGTGACCAGGTCGCGGTCCAGCTCGACACTGCCCCGCTCCCCCAGGTCTCGCACCCGGAGGTCGCGGCTCTCCAGCTCCGCCTCCGCCAGCACGGCCCGGACCGCGGCCTCGGCACGCTCGACGCGCGCCAACCGGTGCGGGGTCACCTCGATGCCGTAGGCCACCCGCGAGGAGAGGCACGCGGCCGCGGGCTTGTCCCAGGTGGGCAGCCCCCAGCGACGCGAGGCGCGGCGTACGTCGTCCTTGGTCAGGCCGGCGTCCAGCAACGGCGTCACCGCACCCCGCTCGGCCGCGGCACGGATGCCGGGGCGGAAGCCGGCGACGGCGTCGTCGGCGTTGGTGCCGGTCGCCACGTGGGCGATGCCCTGCTCGTCGGCCAGCGGGCGGAGGGTCTCGATGAGCTCGGCCTTGCAGAAGTAGCAGCGCTCGCCGGAGTTGGCGCGGTAGCCCTCGCGCTCCATCTCGCGGGTGCGGGGGGTCAGCAGCGGCACCCCCAGCGACGCCACGAAGTCGCGACCGGGGTCGCGCTCGACCGCCGGCAGCGAGTCGGAGTAGCCGGTGGCGGCGACCACCCGCTCGGTGCCGAGCGCCCGCACCGCCGCCGCCAGCAGCAGCGCGCTGTCGGCGCCCCCGCTGAACGCCACGACCACCGACCCGAGCTCACGGAGCCGCGCGTCCAGGGCCGCGAGGCGCTGGTCCAGGAGGTGCTCGTCGAGCCAGTCCGGGAAGTCCTCCACCGAGTCGAGCACCACGTGGGTGCCGGCAGCCACGAGCTCCTCGCGGGTGCAGCCTCCGGTGAGCACCGAGACGCTGACGGCGTCGGYGGCGAGCGCCCCCTCGACGTCGTGCACGTGGTCGCCGACGTAGATCGTGGCGCCCTCCTCGCGCAGCGCAGCGGCCTTGCCGACGCCCCACACCTCACCGGCGACGAGGTCGACGTCGAGCGCGAGGTGGTCGACGTGGCGCTGGGCGTTGGGAGCGAACTTGCCGGTCACCAGCAGCGTGCGGCCACGGTGGCGGCGTACGGCGGCGAGCGACTCGTGGGCGCCCGCGAGGACGGGGACCGGCACGATCGAGTGGTCGGCGTAGAGCTCGCGGAAGCGCGCGATGGCCGGCGCGACGTCCTCGGCCGCGAGGTGCGGGGACAGCAGCGCGTCGAGCGGCGGACCCAGGCGGGAGGTGAGGTCCTCGACCGGGAGGTCCACGCCGAGCTCGTCGGCGAGGGCCGCGAGGGTCGCGGAGAACCCGGGGACCGTGTCGATCAGGGTCATGTCGAGGTCGAAGCCCACCACGAGCCCGGGGACGCGCTCGGGGGTCGGGGACGTCATGGCGCCAGCGTACGGCGCGGCTGGGACGGGCCCGGCGGTCGCCCACATTGATTCGCCCCCAAGCGCCTGACAGCATGGGCGGTTCGCGTCATCATGGGCAGTCTCGCCCGTTCACCACTCCAGGATCCGGATCCCGCCGTGCCCCTCCACCGACGACACCGCGCTCGCCGCGCCGGCCTGCGCCGTGCGACGGTGCTGGCCGTGCTCGTCACCGTGGCCGCCGGGCTCGGATCCACCGCGGTCCAGGGGTCGGCCAGCGCCGACGACGCAGGGGTCCCGGTCCTCCAGCTCGTCACGCTCGTCGGCGCGGGCACATCCGCTGACGGCGTCGACCCGGGCGACCTGCTGGCCCGCCAGGAYGCCGTCCTCGCCCGCGTGGGCAGCCCGACGACGACCTACCGCTGGACGACGGCGCTCAACGGCTTCGCGGTGGAGCTCACCGCCGACCAGGTGGCGGCGGTCCGGTCCGACCCCGACGTCGCGTCCGTCGAGGCCAACACGGTGCGGCCGCTGACCGGGCGCCGGGGCACCGCCCTGGCGTCGGGACAGGTCGGCCAGCCCCGCGCCTACGGAGGCGCCGGCGTGGTCATCGGCGTCGTCGACTCGGGCCTCGCGCCCGAGTCCCCGCTCTTCGCCGCGATCCCCGGCCTCGGCCGCGAGCCCGAGGGCTTCGGCGGGACGTGCGAGGTCGGGGAGGACTGGTCGGCCGAGACCTGCAACCGCAAGGTCGTGGCCTCCGGCTGGTGGGTCGCCGGCTTCGGCAAGGACCGCATCCGCAGCTCCGAGCACCTCTCGGCCCGCGACGCCGTCGGCCACGGCACCCAGGTCGCATCGGTCGCGGCCGGCAACGCCGGTGTCAGCGTCCGCATGCAGGGCCGCACCGTCGGCCAGTACGGCGGCATCGCCCCCCAGGCCCGGATCGCCGCCTACAAGGCCTGCTGGGGCGCGCCCGACCCGGGCGACGACGGCTGCGCGACCGCCGACCTGGTCTCCGCCATCGACCGCGCCACCGCCGACGGCGTCGACGTCCTCAACCTCGCCGTCGCCGGCCCGGCCGGCACCGACACGGTCGAGCGGGCGCTGCTGGGCGCCGCGGAGGCCGACGTCGTGGTCGTGGCCGCCGCCGGCAACGACGGTCGCGAGCAGTACGCCGCACACGACAGTCCGTGGGTGACCACGGTGGGCGCCTCCCTCGGGAGCGTCTGGCAGGGCCGGGTCTCCGTGCTCGGCGGCCCGACGCTGACGGGCGCGAGCCGGTCGCGACGTACCTCCGGTCCCGTCCGCCTGGTGCTCGGCCGCGACGTGGCCGCCGCGGGAGTCTCCCGTCGTGATGCCGCCCAGTGCCGGCCCGGCTCCCTCGACGCCGCTCGCACGGCGGGCGTCGCGGTCTACTGCGAGCGCGGTGGCATCGGTCGCATCGACAAGTCCGACGCCGTGGCGCGGGCCGACGGCGTGGCCATGGTGCTCGGCAACGTGCGACCCGGTCCGGTCGTCGACGACTTCCACGCGGTCCCCACCGTGCAGCTCAACGCCCCCGACGCGGCCCGGCTCGTCCGCTGGGTCCGCACCCACGACCGCACCTCGGTGCGCATGTCGGGCATCGCGCCCTCCCCCGCCGCCGGGCGCACCGCCCTCTGGTCGCCCCCCGGCGACCCGCGGGCCGGCTCGGTCAAGCCCGACGTCGTCGCCGTCGGCGACGGGGTCCTCGGCGCGGTCCCCGACGACCGCGGCTGGGCGCTCTTCAGCGGCACCTCGGCGGCCACCGCCCGGGTCAGCGGCTCCGCCGCGCTGCTGCGCTCGCGCCACGACTGGGCGGCACCGGTCGTGCGCTCCGTGCTCGCCACCACGGCGGTGCCCCTCGGCTCGGACCCGGTGCTGCACCAGGGCGCCGGGCGCGCCGGTGCCGACGTGACCGGCGCCCGGCTGGCCCTGCCGGTGTCCACGTCCCGCTACCGGCAGGCCCTGGACACGGGCTCGTGGGCGGACCTCAACCTCTCCTCCGTGCTCGTACGCGGCACCGGCACGGTGACCCGGCGGGTGCGCAACCTGGGCAACCGGGCGGAGTACTTCTCGGCCCAGGCGATCGGCTTCGCCCGGCACCGGGTGCGCGTCACGCCGCTGGCCGCCCGGCTGAGCCCCGGTGAGACCGCCGTCTTCCGCATCACCGTGACCGGTCCGGCCGCACCGGGCCAGGTCGACGACGGCTGGATCCGCTGGCGCGGCGCCCGCGGCTCCGTCACCCGCATCCCGGTGGCCATCACCCGCTGACGTCCGCGCGGGGTCACGCTTCCCGGCGTACCTGCATGGACCGGTCGCCGAACGCGACGGTGTCGCCGTCGACCAGGGTCGCGGGCTTGCCCGGGGAGAGCTGGCGCGACACGCCCTTGCGGGTCAGCGTGGAGCCGTTGGTCGAGCCCCGGTCCATCACCACCAGGGCGCCGTCCGGCGCGGGTGAGAACTGGGCGTGCGTCTTGGAGACCGACATGTCCGCCGAGGTGAGCGGGACCAGGTGCCACACCGGCTCGCCCGAGCGCGGCTCGGGGCGACGGCCGACGAGGACCAGGCCCTCCACGACGAACGAGTGCCCGTCGTCGAACCGGACCCGCCACCGGGGACCCACCGGGTCACCGGCAGGAGCGGCCTCCGGGCGGGAACGGACGACGGTGCGCCCGGGGTCGTCGTCCGGGTGGCCGCCCGCCTGGGCGGGCGGCTGCGGGGCGGGCTGCTGGCGCTGGACCGGCTGCTGGGCGGGTAGCTGGACCGGCTGCTGGGGCTGCTGCTGCGGGGGCAGGAAGGCGGGYACCTGGGGGGTGGGGTACGCGGGGGGCGCTGCGCTCGGCTGCTGCGGACGAGCCTCGGGGGCGGGCCGGGTGAGGGGCGGCGGCGCCCGGAAGACCGGGGGCTCCACCGCCGGGGCCGGGATGAGGCGCATGGCCGTGAGGTTGACGACGTGCCTCGGGCTCTCGTCGACCAGCTCGGTGATCTCCTCCACGGGGCGCACGTCGACCACGATCGAGGAGGCCAGGTGGTCGTGCCAGCCGCGCCGCTGGCGACCGCGGTCCTCGACGGCGGTCCAGGCGAGCGTGGCCAGGCCGATGCCGAAGGTCGGCAGGGACGCTGCGGCCAGGACGAGGGACCGGCCCAGGGCCGGGCCGAGGCCGATCGGGGTGCCGGTGCCGTGGTGCACGACCCGCAGCCCCATCGCGGACTTGCCGGGGGTGTTGCCCGAGACCCCGGTCATCACCGCGAGGACCAGCCAGCCCAGGACCACGGCCCCGCCGACGATCCCGGCGATGACCCACGGCTGGTCCCCCAACGCCAGCCAGGCACCCACGCCGACGACGACGTACAGCCCCCAGGTGACGAGGCGGTCGACGGCGAAGGCGTAGAAGCGGCGCTCGAGCTCGGCGACCGGGTACGTGGTGGCCGGGGCGAGGGCCTGCTGCTGCTGCGTCACGTGGGGTCCTGCGTCAGGGGTTCGTGGTCTGGATGGTGACGCCGTCACCGAGGTCGAGGATCGCGCCGGGGATCAGCGACACGGCGATGCCGGCCTGCAGGTCCTCGGGCGGGAGCCCGGGCTGCACCAGGACGGTGCCGTTGGTGGAGCCGAGGTCGGTGACCACCGCGCTGCCGTGGTCGGCGCCCGCACCGGGACGGATCTCGAGGTGGGTCGAGGAGATCTCGTGGTGGGGGCTGGCGACGGTGACCATGTAGGGCTGGTCGCTCGAGGCGAACCGGCGCGCCTCCGGCGCCCGCCCGACGATGATCGTGCGGTCCACGTCGACCACCTCGCCGGTCGAGAACACGAGCTTGGCCACCGGGCGGGAGACGACCGACGGGGCGAGCTCCTGGCCGGGGACGCCGGGACGCACGAACGCGTCGGCGGCCGGGCCGATCGTGGTTTGGCCGTCGTGGTCGTCCGAGTCCTCCGCCGGCTGCACCGGCTCCACGACGGCCGGCTGCTCGCCGGTCGGGGTGGGGTCGTCGTCGGTGGGAGCGCCGAAGGTGCGGGGCTCGCTCGCGTCGGGCTCGCTCGAGTGCGCTGCCTCGATGGGCACGACGTCCGCGACCGGCTGCTCGGCCGGCCCGCCCGCCGGCGGCTCCTCGGACGGCTGCGACCACTGCTCCGTGGCCTCGGCGGCAGGCTCGGTCCAGGGGTCGGTGTCGGGCCCGGTCTCGGTGAGCTCGTCACGGTCCGGGTCGGACGTGGCCGCGGTGCCGGGGGCGACCGGGGAGGCACCGTCGACCGCCGGGGACTCGCCGAAGACCAGCGAGCCGACCCGTGCGATGCCGGACGTGAGGGCGAGGTCGTGCTCGCCGGACCGCTCCATGACGGCGGTGCCACCGGTGACGCCGGTCAGGGTGCGGTCGGCCCACATGCTCTGGCCGGCCCCCGAGACGACCTCGTCGCCCGCGGCGGTCGAGATCGTGACCGACGCGTCGCCGCGCACCAGGACCCGGGTGCTGTCGCCGTGCCCGACGAGCACGAATCCCGTGAGCGTGCGGATGCCACCGGCGAGCAGGCCGTCGAGGACCTCGTCGAAGTCGGCGCCGGCGTCCACCAGCTCCCAGAGCTCGGCGACCCGGGGCCGCTCGTCCGCGGGCAGGAGCAGGGTGACCTCGCTGCCCAGGACGGCGTACCAGCCGCCGGCGGCCAGCTGTCGACGATGACCTACGGAGTCGCTCACGGACGGGCCCCCAACTTGTCTTCGAGACTCGCGAGCTGGCGCTCGGAGTCGTATGAATCGTCGTGCACCAATCCCACCACATCGATGACGATGGCGGTGGCGTTGTCGCGGCCCCCGGCCTCCAGGGCGGCACGGACCAGCGCGTCGGCGGCGTCGCGCGGGTCGGGGACCGACGCGAGGATCGCGGCGATCTCGGCGTCGGCGATCATCCCCGAGATGCCGTCGCTGCACAGCATCAGCCGCTCGACCGCGGGGAGCGGGAGCAGGAAGAAGTCGGGGTGGACGCCCTCCGGGCTGCCGAGGGCACGGGTGATCACGTGCCGCTCCGGGTGCACGGTGGCCTCGGCGGGGGTGATCCGGCCGGCGTCGACGAGCTCCTGCACGACCGAGTGGTCCACGCTGACCTGGTCGAGGTGGCCGTCGGTGAAGCGGTAGATGCGCGAGTCACCGAGGTTGGCCAGCAGCCACTTGGTGGTCCCGTGGTCGTCGACGAGCACGGCCACCACCGCGGTGGTGCCCGCGTGCCAGCGGGGGTGGTCGGCGCGCTGCCCCTCGCCGTACTCGATGATCCGGGCCTGCGAGCGGGCGATGGTGTCCGAGACGTGCTCCGCACCGCGCTGCGGGTCGTAGCCCTCCTCGACCAGGCGGGCGAACTCCTCGACCACGATGCGGCTGGCGACGTCGCCCCCGGCGTGGCCGCCCATGCCGTCGGCGACCACGAAGACGGGAGGGGCGACGAGGAAGGAGTCCTCGTTGACCGTCCGCACGTGACCTACGTCGGTGGCGGCTCCGTGGTGCAGATCGACCGGCTTCATGCCCTGCCCTCGCGCTCTTCGACGATGAGCCCCGGGGTGGGCTCGGCGAGTAGCGTAGAAGGGATGTCGAGGACACAGCCGGCGGCGCTCCCACGCACGCTCGCGGACCAGCTGCGTGGCTGGCCGGACGAGCGGCTCGCCGGGCTGCTCACGGACCGTCCCGATCTCGCCACTCCTGCACCTCACGATTCCGCCCAGCTGGCCTCACGGGCAGCAACTCGCAGCTCAGTCATCCGCGCGCTCGACGGCCTCACCCGGCTCGAGCTCTCGGTGCTTGATGCCCTCGTGGTTGCCGGTCAAACCACTTCGGACGAACTGATCTCCATGGTGCACGCGGAGGCGTCCGCGGCGGGTCCCGCCGTCACCCGGCTGGTGGACCTCGCGCTCGTCTGGGAGTCGCCCGGCGGGCTGCGTCCGCTGAGCGGGGTCGCCGACGCGCTGCGCGGCGACGAGAGCGTCGGGGTCAGCGGCCTGCGGCCGATGTCGCCGGACCCGACGGACCCCACCGCCGTCGCCGCGCGCATCGAGGCGCTGTCGCCCGCCGCCCGCGCGCTGCTCGAGCACGTCGACGCCCACGGCGGCGAGGGCACCACCGGCAACGCGCGTCGTACGGTCTCGCCGGCCGACGCCGCGACGCCCGTCGAGGAGCTCATCGCCCACCGCCTGCTCCTGCCGCGCGACGGCGGCACCCTCGTCCTGCCCGGTGAGGTGGGGCTCGCGCTGCGGGGCGGACGCACCACCCGGACCCCCCGCGACGAGGTCCCCGAGATCGCCACGACCGACCGCGACCCGTCCCTGGTCGAGCGCAGCGCCGCCGGTGCGGCGTTCGAGGCCGTACGCCGCGTGGAGCTGGTGCTGGACCACTGGGGTCTCGAGCCCCCCGGCGTCCTGCGCGGCGGCGGGCTGGCCGTGCGCGACCTCAAGGCCACGGCCCGCGACCTCCAGGTCGACGAGCCCGAGGCCGGCCTGCTCGTGGAGCTCGCCTCGACCGCGGGCCTGCTGACCGAGGGGGTCGACGAGGACGGCGACACGGTGTGGCTGCCCACCGACGCCTTCGACGCCTGGTCCGCCGGGTCGGTGGCCGAGCGCTGGGCCGCGCTGGTGCTGGCCTGGCTCGAGACCACCCGGGTCGCCTCCCTCATCGGCACCCGCGACCCCGCGGGTCGCACGTGGAACGCCCTGGCCCCGGACCTGTCCAGCCAGATGGCGCCCGAGGCACGTCGCCTCGCGCTGGAGGAGCTCGCGGCACTGCCGGCCGGCGCCGCCCTGGCCACCGGCACCGGGGTCCCGTCGCTGGTCCAGCGGGTCGCGTGGCGCCGACCCCGTCGTCCGTCCGTGCACCGCGACCTCGTCGCCGCGGCCGTCACCGAGGCTGCCGCGCTGGGCCTCACCGGGGCCGGGGCGCTCTCGGACGCCGGTCGGGCCGCGCTCGCGGGCGACCACGACGACGCCGTCGCGGCCATCACCCCGCACCTGCCGCACCCGGTGGACCACGTGCTGCTCCAGGCCGACCTCACGGCCGTGGCCCCCGGCCCCCTCGAGGCCGAGCTGGCCCGGACCCTGCACCTCGTCGCCGACGTCGAGTCGCGCGGCGGGGCGACGGTCTACCGTTTCACCCCCGGCTCGGTCCGCCGCGCCTTCGACGCCGGCTGGACGGCCCTGGAGGTGCACGACTTCGTGGGGTCGGTGTCGCGCACGCCCGTGCCGCAGCCGTTGACCTACCTGGTCGACGACGTGTCCCGCACGTTCGGCACGGTCCGGGTCGGGCAGGCCGAGTCGTTCCTGCGCGCCGACGACGAGAGCGCGCTCACCGAGCTGCTGCACAACCCGAAGGCGGGCTCGCTCGGTCTGCGGCGCATCGCCCCGACCGTGCTCATCAGCACCATCCCGGTGGACGTGCTCCTCCCCCGCCTCCGCGACCTCGGCGCCGCCCCCGTGGTCGAGGCCCCGGACGGGACCGTGCGGGTCGCGCGCCGCGACCTGCTGCGGGCCCGCCGTCCGCGCGCCGGTCGCAGCAGGGCAGCCGCCCTCGCCCGGACCCACGCGGGGGTCGCGGCCGTCGTCACCGCAGTCCGCAGCGGCGACCGCGCCACCGCGTCGCGCCCCGACACCCCCGCCCTGACGACCACCCCGACCGGTGCGCTCACCGCGCTGCGCGAGGCCATCGAGGCCGGCAGCACCGTGGTCATCGGCTACGTGGACAACCACGGCGCCCGGTCGGACCGTGTCGTCGACCCGGTCCGCCTCGAGGGGGGCAGCCTCACCGCGCACGACCACCGCGCCGACGACCTGCGTGCCTTCGCCGTCCACCGGATCACGTCCGTCGCCCCGCTCCCGGCCCGTCCGTAGGCTGGAGACGTGGACTTCATCAGGTACGCCGAGGCGTCGGCATCGCTGCTCAACGCCGACCTCGCCGACCCCGACGCGCTGCTGGTGCACCTCGCCGACCGCGGTTGGCTGCACCGGTCGGTGACGCCCGTCGACGTGCGCGACCTCCAGGCCTTCCAGGCCGAGCTGCGACCGGTGTTCGAGGCGTCCGAGGACGAGCAGGTGTCCCTGGTCGTGTCGCGGCTCAACGACCTGCTCGCGCGCCACCCCGTCACCCCGATGATCAGCGACCACGACCCGGCGCACCTGCACATGCACGTCGCCAACCGGTCCGCGTCGGTGGCCGAGCTGCTGATCGGGGAGTCCCTGATGGGGCTGGCCACCCTGGTCTGCGACGTCGGCGCCACCCGGCTCGGGGTCTGCCACGCCAGCCCCTGCACCAACGTCTTCGTCGACACCTCGCCGAACCAGTCGCGGCGCTACTGCTCCGACCGGTGCTCCTCGCGCGCCAACGTCGCGGCGTACCGCGCCCGGCAGAAGGCCGCCGCGAGCTGACGCACGGCGTACGCCGTCGGGCCCGCGTTGCGGCGCTCCGTAGGCTGGGCCGGTGAACGACGGCCCCCTGATCGTGCAGAGCGACAAGACGCTGCTGCTGGAGATCGACCACGAGCGAGCGGCCGACTGTCGCAAGGCGATCGCCCCCTTCGCCGAGCTCGAGCGATCACCCGAGCACGTGCACACCTACCGCCTCACCCCGTTGGGGCTGTGGAACGCCCGAGCGGCCGGCCACGACGCCGAGCAGGTCGTCGACGCGCTGCTGGAGTACAGCCGGTACGCCGTCCCCCACGCGCTGCTCGTGGACGTCGCCGAGACCATGGCGCGCTACGGCCGGCTGCGGCTGGAGAAGCACCCTGTCCACGGCCTGGTGCTCAGCTGCACCGACCGGCCGGTGCTGGAGGAGGTGCTGCGGGCCAAGAAGGTCGCCGGCATGATCGGCGACCGCCTCGACGACGACTCGGTGGCGGTGCACCCCAGCGAGCGCGGCAACCTCAAGCAGGCGCTGCTCAAGCTGGGCTGGCCGGCCGAGGACTTCGCCGGGTACGTCGACGGCGAGGCGCACGCGATCGCGCTCGACGAGGACGGCTGGGAGCTGCGCACCTACCAGCGTGAGGCCGCCGAGTCCTTCTGGCACGGCGGCTCCGGCGTGGTCGTGCTCCCCTGCGGTGCCGGCAAGACGATCGTCGGTGCGGCCGCGATGGCCCAGGCGCAGGCCACGACGCTGATCCTGGTCACCAACACCGTCAGCGCGCGGCAGTGGAAGGACGAGCTCATCAAGCGCACCACGCTGACCGCCGACGAGATCGGCGAGTACAGCGGGTCCGTCAAGGAGGTGCGACCGGTCACCATCGCGACGTACCAGGTGCTCACCACCCGCCGGAAGGGCGTCTACACCCACCTCGAGCTGCTCGACGCCCGCGACTGGGGCCTCGTCGTCTACGACGAGGTGCACCTGCTGCCGGCGCCCATCTTCCGGATGACCGCCGACCTCCAGGCGCGGCGCCGGATCGGGCTGACCGCGACGCTGGTCCGCGAGGACGGCCGCGAGGGCGAGGTCTTCTCGCTCATCGGTCCCAAGCGCTACGACGCCCCGTGGAAGGACATCGAGGCGCAGGGCTGGATCGCGCCGGCCGACTGCGTGGAGGTGCGGGTGACGCTGCCGGAGGGCCAGCGGCTGGCCTACGCCACGGCCGAGCCGGAGGAGCGCTACCGGCTGGCGGCCTGCACCCACGTGAAGGTCGGTGTCGTACGCCGCCTCGTCGACCAGCACTCCACCCAGCCGACGCTGGTGATCGGCCAGTACATCGACCAGCTCGACGAGCTGGGCGAGATGCTCGGCGCCCCGGTCATCAAGGGTGAGACCCCGGTCAAGGAGCGGCAGCGGCTCTTCGAGGCGTTCCGCTCGGGCGAGATCTCGCTGCTCGTGGTCAGCAAGGTGGCCAACTTCTCCATCGACCTGCCCTCGGCGGAGGTGGCGATCCAGGTGAGCGGGTCGTTCGGCTCACGGCAGGAGGAGGCGCAGCGGCTCGGGCGGCTGCTGCGACCCAAGGCGGAGGGCAAGACCGCGCACTTCTACACGATCGTCTCGCGAGACACCGTCGACGCGGACTTCGCACAGAACCGGCAGCGCTTCCTCGCCGAGCAGGGCTACGCCTACCGGATCATCGACAGCGACGACCTCGAGGCCGACCCGGCCTGAGCCACGACGCCGCCGGACGGGCTGACCGGCGACCGGACGTAGTACTCCGTGCCGAGCAGGGTCCGACGTGCCTCCGGCGACATCGCGGCCACCTGACCGGGGAGGGCGCCCCGCGCCATCTCGGCCCGGTGGCACAGGACCGCGGCCACCTTCTCCGCGAGCCACGGCGTGACGTCGAGGGCGGTGGCATCCTCGTCCGGCGTGGTGTGGAGCGCCTTCCGGGCCCCGATGGAGGCTGCCAGCATCGGGCGCGCCGAGTGGGGGTGGGTGGCCAGGAGGAGGAACCCCGGCGCCCACGGCTGGCCCGCGTCGAGGTGCTGTCGGCCGTCGCCGGCCGCCCGCACCGCGGCGACCGTCGCCTGGTGGGTGCGGACGTGGTCGGGGTGGCCGGTGGCTCCTCCGTGGGCGTCGTGGGTGACGACGATCTCCGGGCGCAGCTCGCGGACGAGGGCCACGATCTCGGCCACGACCTCGTCGACCGGGGCGTCGAGCAGCCGCTGTCGGCCGGGCGCCGATTCCGGTACGCGGGCGTCGGCGTAGCCGAGCAACCTCGGCGCGCCGGCGCCGAGGACCCGGACGGCCTCGCCGAGCTCTCGCGCCCGCGTCGTACCGGCGGCCCAGGTGGCCGTGACCACCGTGGTCGTCGCACCGCCCGCGGCATGGCGGGCGAGCAGGCCGCCCGACGACAGCGACTCGTCGTCGGGGTGGGCGTAGACGGCGAGCACGCTTGGGAGCACGGCGCTCACGTCGCGCCCCCTGTCCACCCCTCGAGGGACCGGGTGCTGTAGATCCAGTGGGGCACGGGGTCGTCGGGGTCCTGCAGGAGATCGCGACGCATCCCCAGGCGCTCGGCGACCCCGATCGACGACGGGTTGTCCCGCGCGATGCGGGCGACGACCGGGTCACCGGGACGGAGTCGCGCCAGCTCGTCGACCGCCGCTCGTCCCGCCTCCGTGGCGTAGCCGCGGCGCCAGTGCGCCGGGTCGAACCGGTAGTAGAGGTTGAGCACGTCGTGATCGGCCAGCCGCACGTGGCAGAGACCGGCGAAGCCCACCACGGCGGCGTCGGCGGTGGTCTCGACGACGGCGTACCCGAATCTGTGCTCGTCCCAGTGGCGCCGCCACGTGTCCAGGCGCGCGGAGGCCTCCGACTCGTCGCGCATCACCGCGGAAGGCAGGTGGTGGTAGGTCCTCGGATCGGAGTGGATCTCGAAGAGTCGTCGGGCGTCCCCCGCGACCGGGCGCCGCAGCCGTAACCGCTCCGTCACGATCCAGGCCGAGGGAGGATCTGCCGCCACGCGATGATCCTCGCACGAGCCCCCACGGCGACCGGGCACTTGCTTGCACCTGCGAGGTGCCGAGGGGCACTTCCTTGCACCTGCGAGATGCCGAGCGGGCACTTCGGTGCACTTCGGTACGACGACCGGGCAGCTCCGGTTGAAGACGCATGCGCGGTGGCGCTTCCAGATCCCCACGCGCACGAAACCGCCCGCACGTCTGAACTGCACGAAACTGCCCGGTCGACACGTCTCAGGTGCACGGAAGGGGGGAGGTCGGCACGATCGAGGCGCACGGAAGGGGGGAGGTCGGCGGGGCTAGGGTCGGGAGGGTGCCCGACCTGCCCCACCCGCCCAACCTCGCCGACCGGTGGCCCATCCCGGCGCTGCACGACGTACGCGATGCGTTGCTGGTGGCGTGGGACCGCGACGGCTACCACGACCTCGTGCACCTCACCGAGGTGCTGGACCGCATCGACGAGCTGGACCGGGCGGGTGAGCGCTTCGACCGGGTGCCGGTGGTGCTGGCCGCGTGGTTCCACGACGCCGTGTACGACGCCCTCCCGGACGCCGAGGAGCGCTCGGCGCAGTGGGCCGAGCGCGCTCTTCCGGAGCCACCGGCCTCCGAGGTGGCGCGCCTGGTGCGGATGACCGAGCACCACCGGCCGTTCCCCGACGACCGCAACGCGTGCGTGCTGAGCGACGCGGACCTGGCCATCCTGGCCGCGGACCCGGAGCGCTACGCGGACTACGCGGCGGGGGTCCGGCGCGAGTACGCACAGGTGTCCGACACCGACTTCGCCCTCGGACGGGCGGCGGTGCTGCGCGACCTGCTGGACGGTCCGCGGCTCTTCGCCACGGCCGCGGGGGCGCGGGTGTGGGAGCCGGTCGCGCGCGCCAACGCGACGGCCGAGATCGACGAGCTGGAGAGGCCCGCAGGGACCTAGGAGTCGCCGCCGAGCTGCACGTAGACGGTGAAGCGGTCGGGGCGGTAGACGGTGCGGGAGACCTCGACCGGCTTGTCGGCGAGCAGGGCGCGACGCGAGTGGCGCAGCACCGGGGCCCCGGCGGCCAGCTCGAGCAGCCCGGCCTCCTCCGCCTCGGCGGCGTCGGCGCAGATCGAGTCCTCGGCCCAGGTGGGACGCAGGCCACGGGCATCGAGGGCGACGTACAGGCTGGTGGGCATCCCGCTCTGCAGGAAGCCGGGCAGCAGCACCTCGTTGAGGTAGGCGTCCTCGATGCAGACGACCTGCTGGTCGGCGCGGCGCAGCCGCTTCCAGTGGATGACCGCGTCACCCGGCGTGATGGACAGCGCACGGGCGACACCCGGCCCGGCCTGCTCGCGGCGCGCGAGCAGGGTCTGCGACTCCGGGAGCATCCCGCGACGCTTGATGTCCTCGGTGAAGGAGGTCAGCTGACCGGCACGGTGGCGCGGCTGGGCGACGAAGGTGCCGCGCCCGGGGACCCGCTCCAGCAGTCCCTCCCCGACCAGCGCGTCGAGCGCCTGGCGCACCGTCATCCGGGCGACGCCGAACTGGGCGACCAGCTCGCGCTCGGAGGGCGCGGCGGTCCCGGGGTCGGCAGCGGCGAGGAGGTCTCGGACGTACTCGCGCACCTGCACGTGCTTGAGGCTGCGCTCGGCAGGCCTGACGTCCACGGTGTCCACGGGCCCCAGAGTAGTCCCGCCGGTGGGTCGGGGTGAGGTTTTCAGCAAGGGGATGGTAAAGGTCAGTCGGTGCTGATGGCCTGGAGCACGTCCAGCCGCGCGGCCCGGCGGGCCGGCAGCACCGCCGCGAGCACCCCGATGACCAGCGAGGCGGCGAGGAACATCGCGAGCTGTCCTACGGGCACGTCGATCACCTCGAGGCCCTGATCGCGCAGGGCGTGCATGAGCGCCACCCCGAACCCGATGCCCATCACCACGCCCAGCACGGCGCCGAGCACCGCGATCACCACCGACTCCAGGGTCACCATCCGGCGCAGCTGCGCACGGCTCACGCCGATCGCCCTCAGCAGGCCGACCTCGCGGGTGCGCTCGATGATCGACAGCGCCAGGGTGTTGACGATCCCCAGGACGGCGATGAGCAGGGCCAGGCCCAGCAGCGCGAAGATCATCAGGACCAGCTGGTCGATCGGCCCCCGCTGCTCCGCGGCGAACGCCTGCTGGTCCTTCACCGTCACGATGGGCTGGTCGGCGACCACGGCCTCCAGCTCGGACTGCACGGCGCTGGAGCCGTCCGTGTCGATGATCAGGAAGTTGTCGGCGTCGCGGTAGCCCGCATCGATGAGCGTGCGCGGCGTCGTGACCGCGGGGAAGATCAGGATCGGGTTCTCGGCGTAGATGCCGACCACCTCGAGCTGCTGCGGCCCGTCGGCGAGGTCGACGTCGTAGGTGTCCCCGACCGACAGGGACTTCTCGCCGGCGTACTCCTCGTCGAGGATGACCTTCCCGTCCTGGAGGTCGGAGGCGGAGCCGGCGACCACGGTGAGGTCGATGCCCTGCCGGAAGGCCGCGGGGTCGATGGCGGCGACGCCCTCCGAGTCGGGCCCGGACCCGGTGATCGCGAAGCGCTGTGCCCACACGTGGTCGACCCCGTCGACCTCGGCCATGTCCTGGGCGATGCGCGTCGAGAACGGCTGGCCGAACAGCGAGCTGACGACGTAGTCGCCGACGAAGTTCTCCTCGATGGTCTGGTCGACGCTGGCCTTGGCCGAGGCCCCCACGATGGCCATCGTGCACGCCAGCGAGAGGCCGATCATGAGGGCGGACGAGGTCGCCGTCGTACGACGGGGGTTGCGCAGGCTGTTCTGGCCCGCCAGCTGCCCCACGGTGCCGAAGAGCCGCGCGTAGGTCCAGGCTGCCGCCGAGAGGAAGGGGTGGCTGATCACCGGGCTGGCGGCGGCGACGCCGAGCAGGATGAGCAGGATCCCGCCGCCGACGAACCAGCCGGGGTGCGGCACCGCGTCCGCGAGACCCGCGGCCAGGGCGGCGCCCCCGGCGAGCATCATCACCACGCCGGCGACCAGCCTGCGGCGCAGCGACGACTCGGGCATCGCCACGTCGTCGCGCATCGCCTGGATCGGCGCGATGCGGCCGGTGCGGTGCGCGGGCAGCCAAGCGGCGGCCATGGTCACCACGATGCCCACGACGTAGGCCGCCAGGACGGTGCGGGGCGCGATGATGAGCGACTGGCCGGACAGGTCGAGGCCGAAGCGACCGAAGAGGGTCCGGATGGCCATCGCGAGCAGGATCCCGATCCCCAGGCCGATCGTGGAGCCGACGGCACCGAGGACGAACGCCTCGACCATCACCATCCGGGTGACCTGACGCTTGCTCGCACCGAGCGCGCGCAGCAGCGCCAGCTCGCGGCTGCGCTGGGCCACCAGGATCGAGAAGGTGTTGACGATGAGGAAGCCGCCCACGACCAGCGAGATGCCGGCGAAGATCAGCAGGAAGGTGGTGAGGAAGCCGATCGCCTCCTGGAGCGCGGACGCCGCCTCGTCGGCCGCGTCGTCACCGGTCACGGCCTCGACGCCGTCGGGGAGGCGGTCGCGGACCGCGGCGGCCAGCTCCTCCTGGCTGGTCCCCGGGTCCGCGGTCACCCAGATGTCGGTGAAGGCGTCCTTCCCGTCGAGCAGCAACCGCTGCGCCGTACGGGTGTCGAAGGCCGCCAGCGTCGACCCGTTGAGCGAGCCGCCTGCGGGGAAGCCGGCGATGCCGACCAGTGTGGGACGCAGGACGGCCCGATCGCCGGTCGTGACGAGGTGGACCTCCTCGCCGATGGTGTAGCCACCCTCGCCGGCCGTGACGGAGTCGAGCACCACCTCACCGGCCCGCTCCGGTGCGCGGCCRCCGATGATCGCCAGTCCCTCGAGGTCGTGGCCGGCCGGGGCGTCGTTCCAGTTGGCCCCGATGGACGGCGGACCCTGGCCACCGACCACCTTGTCGTCCTCGCCGACGACGAAGACGCCGAAGGCCGTCACGTTGCCGTCGACGCGCGCCGCGCCCTCGACACCGTGGAGCCGGTCGACCAGCGACGAGTCCACGGTGCGGGCCGAGGGCTCGGACTCCCCCGACGTCCCCGCCGGACGGACCACGACGTCACCAACCGTGGAGGCCATCAGCGCGGTGAAGCTGCGGCTGAGGGTGTCGCTGAAGACGAGGGTGCCCACGACGAAGGCGACCCCGAGCACGATCGCGAAGGTGCTCATGATCAGCCGGACCTTGCGGCCCAGCAGGCTCTTGAGCGCGGTGCGGAACATCAGTCGGCCACCGGGGCACTCATCCGGGCCATCACGTCCAGCACGCCCTCCCGGTCAGGGTGACGCAGCTCGTCGACGATGCGGCCGTCCGCGAGGAAGACGACCCGGTCGGTGTACGACGCCGCCACCGGGTCGTGGGTGACCATCACGATCGTCTGGCCGTGGTCGCCCGCACTGCGGCGGAGGAGGTCGAGCACCTCGGCGCCCGACTGCGAGTCCAGGTTGCCGGTGGGCTCGTCGGCGAAGACGATGCGCGGCCGGCCGGCCAGCGCCCGGGCCACCGCGACCCGCTGCTGCTGGCCGCCGGAGAGCTGGTTGGGGCGGTGGCTGAGGCGGTCGCGGATGCCGACGGTGGAGATGACCGAGTCGTACCACTCGCGGTCCGGCTTGCGCCGCGCGATGGACTGCGGCAGCAGGATGTTCTCCTCCGCGGTCAGGGTAGGGACCAGGTTGAAGCTCTGGAAGACGAAGCCGACCTCGTCGCGGCGCAGCCGGGTGAGCTGCTTGTCCTTGAGACTCCCGAGCTCCTGCTCCCCGATCCAGACCTCGCCCGACGTGGCCGTGTCGAGCGCTGCGCAGCAGTGCATGAGCGTCGACTTGCCGGACCCGCTCGGGCCCATGATCGCGGTGAACTCCCCCTCGACCAGGTCGAGGCTGACGTCGTCGAGCGCTCGCACCAGGGCATCACCGCTCCCGTACGTCTTGGTGAGGTGGCGCACCCGCGCGGCGACGGGTCGATCCCCGGTGGTCGTCATGGTGAAACGATCCCGCACCGCTCCAACTCGTGGCCACCGGGTATCGCCCCGACGCACCCCTGACCCCGACCCCCGACTCCGAACGTGTGTTCGATCGGTGGTGTACCGTCATGCTGTGCACTTCCAGTCGACGCTCTTCGACACGGCCGAGGTGCCGGCGCTCTCGCCGCTCGCCCCCGAGCGCCGGGTCCTGACCCGCGGCGCCTGGCTCGATGTCCAGCGCAACTGGCTCGTGGCCCCCGACGACGTCCTCACCGCCATGGTCACCGACGTGCCGTGGCGCGCCGAGCGCCGCCAGATGTACGACCGCGTCGTCGACGTCCCCCGCCTCGTCCACACGTACGCCGTGGGCGAGACGCTGCCGCACCCGGTGCTCGCCGAGGCTCGGGAGGCGCTCAGCGAGCACTACCTGCCCGAGCTGCACGAGCGGTTCGTGACGGCGGGCTGCTGCTACTACCGCGACGGCAACGACTCGGTCGCGTGGCACGGCGACACGATCGGTCGCGGCCGCACCCAGGACACGATGGTCGCCATCCTCTCGCTGGGAGACCCGCGCCGGCTGGCCCTGCGGCCGCGGGGCGGTGGCGACTCGATCGCGGTGACGATGGGCCACGGCGACCTCGTGGTGATGGGCGGCTCGTGCCAGCGCACGTGGGAGCACGCGGTGCCCAAGGTGGCCGCCGCCGGGCCACGGATGTCGGTCCAGTTCAGACCGCTCAACGTGTTCTAGACGTGTTCGGTCGGGGCCCGGCGACCGGTCGACCGGTCAGCCGGCGTAGGCCTCGTCGTACAGGCCGGTGAGCAGCTCGTCCTTCACCGCGCTGAGCCCGCACAGGCTCACCTGGCCGTCGGTGGCGCTGACGAGGTAGGTGCTGCCCTTCTGGAAGTCGACGGCGAGGAGCAGGTCGACGATCTCCCGGCTCGGGGTCGAGACCCGGACCTGGTCGGTCTCGTCGTCCCCGGCGTACCACCGGTCGACGTCGAGGGTCGCGGTCCCGTCGCCCACCTCGGTCACCGTGCCCTCGAAGGCCGTGTCCTGGGCGCGGAGGAACTCCACGCTCGGCACCGCGCAGCGCGCGTCCGAGGGGGTGGCCTCGAGCGAGGTCACGCTCCCCCCGCCCGAGGTCACCGGGGTGATCTCGGTCGAGGGGTCGGGCCCGTCGACGCCCTGGCCGCAGCCGCCGAGCAGGACCACGCCCGTCAGCACGGTCACGGCCA
Source organism: Nocardioides sp. P4_G4 (assembly GCF_056401085.1). Lineage (NCBI taxonomy): Bacteria > Bacillati > Actinomycetota > Actinomycetes > Propionibacteriales > Nocardioidaceae > Nocardioides > Nocardioides sp. P4_G4. The sequence continues at coordinate 67,803 of NZ_JBFUKA010000005.1, read as the reverse complement.
GTCCTGCGGTGCCCCGGATCGTCCTCATGCCTTGAAGATTCCCACACCCGCCAAGGTCAACGGCGCAGGAGCCTCCACAACACGGCGAGCACGACGAGCACACCGAGCCCCTGCTTCCAGTAGGAGCGCGCCAGCACCGGCAGCACGGCGCTGCCGAGGTCGAGGGCCTCGACCGGCGGCGGCGCCGTCCGGGGTGGCGTGGAGCGGGGTGGTGGAACCGGCCGCGGAGCGGTCAGGGGTTCCGACTCCGCGGCCGGAGGTTCGTCGGCGGCCGTCGCCGCTGGAGCCTGGTCGGGTACGCCGTCCGCTGGCGCCTCGTCGGCGGGCGCGGTCAGCCGCTGCTCGAGGCAGTCGACGAACTGGCCGAGCAGCTTGTCGGAGACGTCCTGCATGACGCCACGTCCGAACTGTGCCGGCTTGCCGGTGATGGCCAGGTCCGTCTGCACCGACACGTCGGTCGAGCCGCCGGCGTCGGCCATCGTGACCGTGACGTGGGCGCCCGCCGTGCCGTTGCCGCGCTTGTCCTTGCCCTTGGCGTCGACGACGAAGCGCTTGGCCTCCTCGTCCTTCTCCACGAAGGTGCCACTGCCGTTGTAGACCAGCGCGATCGGACCGAGCTTGACCTTCACCGAGCCGGCGAAGCTGTCGCCGTCCGCCGAGGTCACCTGGGCACCGGGGAAGCACTCCGCCACAGAGGCGATGTCCTCGAAGTGCGCCCACGTCTCCTCGACGCCGGTGGGAACGGTGAAGCGGTGTGTCAGCTCCATCCGCTCACGCCCCCGCGGCGGCGAGCACCGCGCGCCGGGTCAGGACCTGGGCCAGGTGGGTGCGGTAGTCGGCCGCGCCGTTGAGGTCCGAGGGCGGGTTGGTGCCCTCGGCGGCCCGGGCCGCCGCCGACGCGACAGCGTCCTCGGTGGCGGGCTGGCCGACCAGGGCCTCCTCGACGCTGCGGGCGCGCAGYGGCGTGGAGCCCATGTTCGTCAGGCCCACCCGGGCCTCGGCGATGGTGCCGCCCTCCACCCGCACGGCCGCGGCGACCGCGACGATCGGCCACTGGTGGGCGACGCGCACGAACTTCTCGTAGTGCGCTCCCCACCCGGTGTGCTTGGGGACCCTGATCTCGGTGAGGAGCTCGCCCTCGGCGATCGCGGTCTCGAAGAGGTCGACGAAGAAGTCGTCGGCCGCCACGGTCCGGGTGCCGCCCGGGCCGGCGATGACGAACTCCGCGCCGAGCGCCAGGGCGGGGGCCCCGAGGTCGCCGGCCGGGTCGGCGTGCGCCAGCGCCCCGCCGAACGTGCCGCGGTGGCGGATCTGGGCGTCGGCCAGCTGGTGCTCGGCCTTGACGAGCAGGGCGGCGTGCTCGCCGACCAGCGGGTCGTGGAGCACCGTGTGGTGCGTGGTCATCGCGCCGATGACCAGCGCGTCGCCGTCCTCCCGCACGCCCCGGATGGCCTCGATGCCGCCGAGGTCGATGACGACCTCGGGGGCGTTGAGCCGCATCCGCAGCACCGGCAGCAGGCTCTGCCCGCCGGCGATGACCTTGGCGTCGTCCCCGTGCTCGGCGAGCGCCGCGAGGGCCTCCTCGACGCTGGTGGGCGCGAGGTACTCGAACTGGGTGGGGATCATGCGCCTGCTCCGTCCGTGCGGTCGGTCTGTCCCTGCATGCCGGTCTCCTCGGTGAAGTGCGGGGCGGCCGCACCCTCCGTGTCCGTGGTCCCGCCGCCAGAGACGTCGTGGATGGCTCTCCACACCCGCTCCGGAGTGCAGGGCATCTGGATGTCGTTGATCCCGAGGTGCCTGATCGCGTCGACGACGGCGTTGACCACGGCCGGGGTCGAGGCGATGGTGCCGGCCTCGCCGACGCCCTTGGTGCCGAGCGTGTTGGTGGTCGAGGCGGTGGAGTTGTGGTGCACGTCGAAGCTGATCGTGTCGGCCGAGGTCGGCAGCAGGTAGTCGACGAAGGAGCCGGACACCAGCGTCCCGGAGTCGTCGTACACCGCCTCCTCCCACAGCGCCTGGGCGATGCCCTGCGCGAGCCCTCCGTGCACCTGGCCCTCCACGATCATCGGGTTGATGATCGTGCCGATGTCGTCGACGCAGGTGTACTTGCGCATCAGGACGCCGCCGGTCTCGGTGTCCACCTCCATCGCGCACAGGTGCGTGCCGTGGGGGTAGTTGAAGTTGACCGGGTCGTACGTCGCGTCGCTGTCGAGGCTGGGCTCGATGCCGTCGGGCAGGTTGTGGGACAAGAAGGCGGCCATCGCGATCTCGGCCATGGCCATGCCCTGGTCGGTGCCCCGGACGCCGAAGCGGCCGGCGCTGAACTCGATGTCGTCGACCGAGGCCTCGAGGAGGTGGGCCGCGATCGGCTTGGCCTTCTCGATCACCTTGTCCGCGGCCCGGACGAGCGCCTCCCCGCCGACGACCAGCGAGCGTGAGCCGTAGGTGTCCATGCCGCGGTGGGAGATCTGGGTGTCGCCGTGCAGGATCTCGACGTCCTCGAAGGCCACCCCGAGCCGGTCGGCGACGATCTGGCTGAACGCCGTCTCGTGCCCCTGACCGTGCGCCGAGGAGCCCGTGGTGATCTCCACCTTGCCGGTCGCGAGCATCCGGACGCTGGCGTACTCCCAGCCACCTGCGCCGTAGTTGAGGCTGCCGAGCACCCGGCTGGGGGCGAGGCCGCACATCTCGGTGAAGGTGGAGACGCCGATGCCGAGCTGGACGCGGTCACCCGCGTCGCGGCGCCGCTTCTGCTCGGCGCGCAGCTCGTCGTAGCCGAAGCTGGCCTTCGCCTTCTCGGTGGCGGCCTCGTAGTTGCCGGTGTCGTACTCCAGGCCGGCGACGGTGGTGAACGGGAACTCCTCGTGGGTGATCCAGTTCTTCTCGCGCACGACGAGCGGGTCGACGCCCATCTCGGCGGCGAGCTCGTCCATCAGCCGCTCGATCGCGAAGGTCGCCTCCGGGCGCCCGGCACCGCGGTAGGCGTCGGTCCAGGTCTTGTTGGTGAGGACCGTCTGGCAGTTGAACTGGTAGGCGGGGAACTTGTAGATGGCGTTGAACATGAACGCGCCGAGGACGGGTACGCCGCCGCCCACGAGCGAGATGTAGGCGCCCAGGTCGGCGGTGAGCTCGACCTTGAGCCCGGTGACGGTGCCGTCCTTCTCGGCGGCGAGGGTGAGCTTCTGCCACTGGTCGCGCCCGTGGTGGGCGACCATCAACGACTCCGAGCGGGTCTCGGTGTACTTCACCGGCTTGCCGAGCCGACGGGCCACCGCGAAGGTGATCATCTCCTCAGGCGTCTGCTGGAGCTTGCCGCCGAAGCCGCCGCCCACGTCGGGGGCGATGACCCGGATCTTGGACTCGGGGACACCGGTCGTCGCTGCCAGGGCGAAGCGGAGGATGTGCGGGATCTGGGTGGCCGACCACATGGTGATCTGCTCGCCCGTCGGGTCGACGACGGTCGAGCGGGGCTCCATGAAGGCCGGGATCAGGCGCTGCTGGCGGTACTCGCGCTCGATGACGATGCCGTCGGCCCGCGCCTTCTCGATCGCCTGGTCGACGTTGCCGCCGGTGCCGGCCTCCTCGGAGTCGAAGCGCCAGAACGCGGACTTGTTGGTGCCGAGGTCGGGGTGTGCGAGCACCTCGTCCGCGGCGGCCTTCTTGAGGTCGAGCGCGGCGGGCAGCTCGTCGTACTCGACGTCGACGAGCTCGGCGGCGTCACGCGCGGCGGCCATGGTGCGGGCCACCACCACGGCGACCGTCTCGCCGGCGAAGGCGACCCGGTCCGAGGGCATCGGCACGTGCGGCGGGGTGACCTGGTCGGTGGTGATCGCCCAGGCGTTGATGCAGACGCCCTGCGCCTCGCCGAGGTCGGCACCGGTCAGGACGGCCACGACGTTGTCGGCGGCCTTCGCGGCCTCGGTGTCGATGGAGACGATCTTCGCGTGGGCGAAGGGGCTGCGGACCATCGCGAGGTGCAGCATGCCGGGCAGGGCGATGTTGTCGGTCCAGCGGGTGCGACCGGTGATGAGGCGCTGGTCCTCCTTGCGGCGGCGGTCGCGTCCGATCTCCTTCGCGGAGTCGGTGTTCGGGCGGTCCTCGACGGCGGTCACCGGGCACCTCCCGCGGTCGTGGACGAGGCGTGCAGGACGCTCTTGACGATGTTGTGGTAGCCGGTGCAGCGGCAGAGGTTGCCCTCCATGCCTTCGCGGACCTCGGCCTCGGTGGGCGTCGGGTTCTCGTTGAGCAGGTCGACGGCCTGCATGATCATCCCCGGCGTGCAGAAGCCGCACTGGAGGCCGTGGCACTCGCGGAAGGCCTCCTGCACGGGGTGCAGGTCGCCGCCCTCGTGGGTGTCGGCGAGGCCCTCGATCGTGGTCACCTCGTGCCCACTGGCCTGGACCGCGAGGATGTTGCAGCTCTTCACGCTGCGTCCGTCGAGGTGGACCGTGCACGCGCCGCAGTTGCTGGTGTCGCACCCGATCACGGTGCCGGTCTTGCCGAGCTTCTCGCGGAGGTACTGCACGAGCAGCATGCGGGGCTCGACGTCGTCGGAGACCTTGCCTCCGTCGACGGTGAGTTCGATCCTGGCCATCGAGGTCCTGCCTTCACGTAGGTGACGGGCTGTGATGGCCGTCACGCTAGGTGTGCGGGGTTGGCGAATGGTTGGAGCGGTCCACCGGCGCCCGCGCGACGCCCGCGGTCAGTCGCTGACGCGATCGGTCAGCAGCCGCAGGGTGCGCTGAAGCGCGGTGAACTCGGCCTCGTCGAGGCCGAGCGCGTCCTTCATGTCGCAGTGGATCCGGGTCGCGTGCCGACGCAGCTCGTCGCCCTTGGCCGTGAGGGAGACGACGACGAACCGCTCGTCGGCGTTGTCGCGACGCCGGGCGACCAGGCCGGCCAGCTCCATGCGCCGCAGCAGCGGGGTGAGGGTGCCGTGGTCGAGCCGCAGCGCGTCCGAGATGTGCCGGACGGTGCAGCTCCCCTCCTCCCACAGCACAACCAGCACGAGGTACTGCGGGTAGGTGAGGCCCAGTCCCGACAGCACCGGGCGGTAGGCAGCGGTGACGGCGCGCGACGCGGCGTACAGGTCGAAGCACAGCTGCTCCGACAGGGCCGGGGTGTCGGTGTCCGCCATGGCAGCCATTCTCGCACGGGGTGCGCTACCTTGTCCCCAACCCACTTGTGCACAAGGTGCTCGTCGGCCCGCACCCTGTCAACCTGAGGACCTCCCCATGCCCCGCACGCCCGACCCCGCTGACGGGGCGGCACCTCTGGACCTGGCGCTGGTCGCCGTCGGCCGTGGCGACACGGTGGCCTTCGCCGAGCTGTACGACGCCGTGGCGCCGCGCGTGCACGGGCTCGCCCTGCGCGTCCTCCGCGACCCCCACCAGGCCGAGGAGGTCACCCAGGAGGTCCTGCTGGAGGTGTGGCGCAGCGCCTCCCGCTACGACCCCTCCCGCGGCAGCGCGCTGGCGTGGACGATGATCGTCGCCCATCGGCGGTCCGTGGACCGGGTGCGCTCCAGCGAGGCCGGCCGTCGCCGCGACACGGCGTGGGACGACCGGAGCACCGAGCGCGAGGCGGACGACACCTTCGAGGCGGTCGCGGCGCACGAGCGGGCTCGCGAGGTCCGGACCGCCCTGGCCTCCCTGACCCCGGTCCAGCGCGAGGCGCTCGAGCTCGCCTACTACGGCGGCCGCACCCACACGGAGGTCTCGGAGCTCATGCGCGCCCCGCTCGGGACCACCAAGACGCGGATCCGCGACGGTCTCGCCCGACTGCGCGACCTGCTCGTCGTCCCGGTCGCCGAGCCGRTCTAGCGCCGACCGGGCACTTCCTGGCGCTTCACGCGCGCCGACCGGGCACTTCCGTGCGGTTCACGCGCGCCGACCGGGCGCTTCCTGGCGCTTCACGTGCGCCGACCGGGCGCTTCCCTGCGCTTCAAGCACGCCGACCGGGCGTTTCCTGGCGCTTCAAACACGCCGACCGGGCATTTCCGTGCACTACAAGCACGCCAGTCCGGGCACTTCCGTTGCGCTCGAGGAGGCCGACCCTCCCTGCCGACGCACGAGCTTCGATTGCAATGGGGGCGACGCGATTCGCGTCCAGCGCATCTGATCCACAGACCCATACTGGGTATGGAACCAGAACACTTGTTCGAATAAACTGCTCGTACGCCGCAGGTCCCGCCCGTGGGACCACCCAGCGGCCGATCAGCGGGGGGCTGACATGACGACCGGACACCTGGTTCAGGAGGCAGCCGAGGCGATCTCGGCCGCGCTGGACAAGGTCGGCCAGGTCGAGCTCCTCTACCTCGCGCCGACCGAGAAGGCCGCTGCGCTGGTGGAGCTGGCTCGGCTCGAGTCGCGGGTGGCGTCGGTCCGGTTTCGGTTGATGGCGGTCGCCGACGACGTGGCCGAAGAGGCGGGTGACCGAGACGTGGCCGCGTGGTTCCAGCGGGCCGCGAGGACCGACCGTGGCCGGGCGCGCCGGGACATGACGCTGGCCAAGTCGCTCGCCGAGCGGTGGACGGTCCTGGCGGACGATCATGGGTCCGGGGAGGTGTCGACCGCGCAGGCCGACGTCATCGGCCGAGCCCTGGATGACCTCCCCGACGACACCCCGGCGGACGTCGTGAGAGATGCGGAGCGGGTACTGGTCGAGCACGCCGCCACGTTCACCCCGCATGAGCTGCGGGTCCTGGGCGGCCGGATCCTCGACGTCGTGGCCCCCGAGGTCGGCGACGAGCAGGAGCGCAAGCGTCTCGAGGACGAAGAACACAAGGCCCGCAAGACGACGTCGCTGACCACGCGGTCGCACGGTGACGGGACCACGACCATCCGGATCCGGGTCCCCGACGCCACCGCGGGCCGGTTGCTGACCTACCTGCACGCCTGGACCAACCCCCGCAAGGACGACGGTTCCGACGCCAGCGGGGGCGAGCAGAGCGCCGTGCCGTACTCCACCCGCCTCGGGCATGCGTTCTGCGCGCTCCTCGAGCACCTCGACCCGACCAGGGTGCCCCGCCACGGAGGGACCGCCACCTCGGTGGTCATCACCATGGACTACGACACCCTCGTCAGCGGGCTCGGGGTCGCGACCACCGACACCGGCCACCGCATCAGCGCCTCCGAAGCCCGCCGCCTGGTCTGCAACGCCGGCCTCATCCCGGCCGTCCTGGGTGGTAAGTCCGAGGTCCTCGACCTCGGCCGGTCGAAGCGGCTCTACGAGAACGGCCCACGACGGGCGATGGACCTCCGCGACAAGCACTGCCGCGCCGAGGGCTGCGACATCCCCGCCGCCTGGTGCGAAGCACACCACCTCATCCCATGGAGCAAGGGCGGCAAGACCGACCTCGCCGACGGGCTCCTCCTCTGCTCCCACCACCACCACCGCGCCCACGACGACAGATACCTCCACGACCGACTGTCGAGCGGCGACCTGAGGTTCCACCGCCGTAGATAGGACGGGGACCATCGGATCGCGTCCCGGACGTCCTCGGCGCGCCACGAGGTGCTGGTGTCGGACCGGGAGTGGCCTCGAGGCAGCCCGACCGATGTTCGGCGTCCAGGCGTGAGCTCCCACCAGAACCCGCACCCTCAGTCGTTGATGGCCTCGATCCCCTGACGCTCGAGCTCCACAAGACGGTCGCGCATGGCCTGGAGCACCTCGGGAGGGTGCGGCGTCCAGTCCTCCACCTCGCCGACGACCCGGAGCGGGTCCCGGGTCCGGTAGGACCTCGTCGGGTTGCCGGGGAACCTCTGGTCCGTGAGGTTGGGGTCGTCCTCGAAGGGTCCCGTGGGCTCGACCCGGTAGATCCGGCCGACCCCCTCGCCCTTGGCCAGCTCCGCTCCCCAGGTCGCCGCGTCCAGGGTGGCGGTGAGGTAGATGAAGTTCGCCGTCGCGCCCTCGCCGTAGTTGGAGCCGTGGCCGGGACGCAACAGGTCACCAGGTCGTACGTCGGCCTTCGTGCCATGGAAGAACGGCCCCGCCTCCGGACCCTCGAACGGACCCTCGAACGGACCCTTGACCGACCCGGCCATCATTCGCGCCCGCCGTTGCCGGAGGCCTCCTCCGCCTCCTGCTCCTCCTCGACCCGACGCTTGATGCGACCGAGCCCGGGCAGCTTGCCCAGCATCTCGTTGAGCTCGCGGGAGACGTCGAGCAGGTCGTGCAGGTCGGGGGCGACGGTGCCGAGGGTGGTCATCACCGGCAGCACGTCCCTCTCCACCCGCATCGTGAGCTCGGGCAGGTGGTCCACGAGGGTGACCAGGGCGGCGACCTCGTCGGGGTGCGTCGTGTCGGCCAGCGTCTGCAGGGTGGGCTGCAAGGCGGTCAGCGGACCCTCCAGGGCGTCGAGCAGCGTCGCCAGCCGCGCCACCAGCCCGTCGGACCGGGCGACCATCGTCTCGGACCGGTCCACGACGACGCCCGCTCGGGCCGTGACCCCCGCGGCGTCCGCCGTCACCGCCTCGACCTGGTCGACGGCCGCGAACGCCCGCACCAGCAGGACCTCGGCCTGGTCGAGCAGGGCCAGCACCCGGGGCACGGCCCCGAGAAGTGCCTCGACCTGGTCCGTGCCCTTCGCGAGAGCGGCGAGGAGGTCACGGGGTCCGGGGACGGGCAGGCGCATGGGACCTTCCTATCAAGGCCCTACCACCGAGCGTGCCCGGCGAAGGGATGAGAGCCGCGGTCAGCGTTCGGCGACGGCCAACCGGCCGCGCAGGAGGGCCTTGGCCGGATGGTCGCTGAGTCCCAGCCGGGCCAGGCAGACCTCGACGACGTGCGTGTCGTACGGCGCCAGCTCGCTGTAGCGGAGGACGGCCTCGGGGTCGGGGTGGGCCAGCAGCGCCTCGCGCATGCTGACGGCCAGGAAGTCGCCCATCTGGACCAGCGCCGGGGCGTTCGTGCCGGGCAGCAGGTCGCCGCCGTACGCCGCCACGGCACCCCGCACGTCGCCGCGGCGCAGCAGCACCTGGACCTCGTCGATGTCGGTCGCGACCGGCAGGGTCAGGCGGTAGGGGCGGGAGGCGAGCTGGCCGCCGAGCGCCGAGCGCAGGTGGGAGACCTCGGCCTTGAGGGTCGAGGTGGTGACGGCGGAGTCGCCGTACAGGAGGGAGTGCAGGTGCTCCAGCGAGAGCCCGTGCGGGTGCATCGCGAGCAGGGCCAGGATCTCGGTCTGGCGCCGGTTGAGCAGCAGCCGTCGACCGTCGAGCCACGCCTCGGCGGTGCCGAGGAGGGACAGGGTCAGGCCCGGCTCGGCGGGAGCGACGGGCGTGAGGCCGGTACGCCGCCCGGTGGGCATGGCGGTCTCGATGAGCCGCGCCATCACGCGCGCGGTGGCCAGCCCGATCGGGTGGGTGCGGTCCCACGTGGTCGACAGGTCGATGACGCCGAGCTGCTCGCCGCTGACCGGGTCGTGCACAGGAGCGGCCCAGCACACCCAGTTGTGCACGATCGAGGCGTAGTGCTCGGCGCTGAACACCATCGACGGGTCGCCGGTGCGGCTGGCGATGGCCAGCGCGTTGGTCCCGACGCTGCGCTCGTCCCAGCGACCGCCCGGCACGAAGTTCACGGTCTCGGCCTTGCGCCGCATCACCCGCCCGCCGTACGTCCACAGGATCCGGGTCTCCGCGTCGGTGACCGCGATGACCAGGTCGCCGTCCTCGGCGGTCCGCCGCAGCTCCGCCTCGACCCGCTCGACCGCGGTCTGCAGGGGCGAGTTGCGCCAGTACGCCGCCGTGTCGGACTCGTCGGCCAGCGGCGCCTCGGTGAGGTGCGGCGTGACGGAACCGGTCGAGAGCTGCCAGCTGTCGCGGATCTCGGGTCGCACCCGGTCGCCCGCCTCGTCGCCGAGCTCGACGAAGGAGGTCCACGCCTGGACGGCCTCGAGCCGCCGGTCCCGGAGGTCGCGGTCTGAGCTCATGGTCCCCCACAGGTGTGCTGCGCTGTTCGGGTGTGACGGTGGTCACGGTAGCGCGGAGGACCTGATGGCGGCAGGGGTCCGGACCAGCCGCCCGGATCGGACGTCCGGGTCAGCGCGGCACGAGCGGGTCCTGGTGGATGCGACCGCTGGACGTGGCGAGGCGGTGTCCCGACCCTCCCCACTGCTTCGCGACGATCTCGGCCGCGATGGACACCGCGGTCTCCTCCGGCGTGCGGGCCCCGAGGTCGAGGCCGATGGGGCTGCTCAGCCGCTCCAGCTCCTCGTCGGTGATCCCGGCATCGCGCAGCCGCTGCATCCGGTCGTCGTGGGTACGCCGCGAGCCCATCGCGCCGACGTACGCCACCTCGGGGAGCCGCAGGGCGACCTCCAGGAGCGGCACGTCGAACTTGGGGTCGTGGGTCAGGACGCACAGGACCGTACGACGGTCGACGCGCCCGGCCTCGACCTCGGCGGTGAGGTAGCGGTGCGGCCAGTCGACGACCACCTCGTCGGCCTCGGGGAAGCGGCTCGTGGTCGCGAAGACGGGGCGGGCGTCGCACACCGTGACGTCGTAGCCCAGGAACGAGCCGACCCGGGCCACCGCCGCGGCGAAGTCGATGGCACCGAAGACCAGCATCCGCGGCTTGGGGGCGAAGCCCCACACGAAGACCCGCATCCCCTCACCGCGACGCTCGCCGTCGGGACCGTAGGTGAGGGTGGCGTTGCTGCCGGCGGCGAGCAGGCCCAGGGCGTCGTCGTGGACGGCGTCGTCGGCGCGCGACGACCCGATCGAACCCTCGGCCTCGCGGTCGGGGCGGACCACCATCCGCCGGCCCAGCCAGGCGGGGTCCGGGTGGTCGATGACGGTCGCCAGCGCGACCGGGCGTCCCGCCTCGACGTCGGCGGCGATCCCGGCGAGCTCGGGGAACGTCTCGCGGGACACCTTCTCGACGTACACGTCCAGGATCCCGCCACACGTGAGGCCCACGGCAAAGGCGTCGTCGTCGGAGACGCCGTACCGCTCGAGGACCGGTTCGCCCGAGTCGACGACCGACTGGCCGAGCTCGTAGACGGCGCCCTCGACGCACCCGCCGGACACCGACCCCACGGCCGAGCCGTCGGGGCCGACCAGCATCGAGGCACCGGCCGGTCGGGGCGCCGAGCTGAAGGTCGCGACCACGGTGCCGACGCCGACGGTCTCGCCGGCCTCCCACCATCCCATCAGCTCACCCAGGACGTCACGCACGACCGACCACCTCCACGAGCTCGGCAAAGGTCGCCAGCGAGTGGCCGGCGACGAAGTCGTCGCAGTGTGGCAGGGCGGCAGCGATGCCCCCCTGGACCGGCTCGTAGCCGGCCTTGCCGCGGTGCGGGTTGACCCACACGACGCGGTGCGCGATCCGGTGCAGGCGGGCCATCTGCTCGCCCAGCAGGGCCGCGTCCCCCCGCTCCCAGCCGTCGCTGAAGACCACCACTACCGAGCCGCGGGCCATCCCGCGCTGGCCGAAGCGATCCAGGAAGACCCGAAGCGTCTCGCCCAGCCGGGTGCCGCCCGACCAGTCGGGGACGGCCTCACCGGCGGCGACGATCGCCCGGTCGGGGTCGCGGTGGTGGAGCGCGCGGGTGACGTGGGTGAGCCGGGTGCCGACGGTGAAGACCTCGACCCGCGGCTGGGCGCTCACGAAGCGGTGGGCCAGGCGCAGGAGCGCGTCGGCGTACCCGCTCATCGACCCGCTCACGTCGACCAGGAGCACCACCCGGCGGGGCCGGACCCGCCGACGCCGCCACGCCAGGTCGCCGGGCTCCCCCATCCGGCGCAGCGAGTCGCGCAGGGTGCGTGAGGCGTCGAGGCGGCCGCGGTGCCACGGCTCGTGCCGGGCGGTACGACGCGTGGGCGCCGTGGGCCGCAGGCTCGCGAACATCGTGGCGAGCCGCTGTCGCTCCAGCGCGTCGAGGGTGGCCACGTCGCGGTGGCGCAGGACGTCGGTGGTGGTGGCCTTGGCGCGGAGCACCTCGTCGTCGGAGGTGTCACCCTCGCCCGGCGCATCGAGGCTCGGCAGGGCGGCCGAGGGCGGCACGGCGGGCTCGCTGTCCCCCCGCCGCCGCGGCAGCTCCCCGCGGGGGTCGAACCACGCCTCGAAGACCTGGTCGTAGCGCGCCAGGTCGTCGGGACCGGCACACAGCGTCGCGCGTCCGGCCCAGTACGTCGCGCGGCGGTCGTCGAGGCCGACCAGCGCGGTGGCCTCGAGGAAGCCGTGGGACCGGTCCTGGGTGACGGGGACGCCCGCCGCCCGGAGCGCCCGGGTGAAGCCGAGCAGGAGGGGCACCGCGTCGCCCGGGCCGTCGTGGGGCGGACCAGCGGAGTGCAGGGTCGAGGTCACGACGCGAGCATCCGGTCCAGGGCCTGGCGCACCCGGTCGCCGTCCTCGCGGTACTTCACGAGCGCACCCAGGGTCGCCGCGGCCGTCGCCAGGTCCAGGTCGGTGGTGCCGAGGTGGTTGAGCGCCCGCGCCCAGTCGAGGGTCTCCGCGACCCCTGGCGGCTTGAGCAGGTCGTCGCGGTCGCGGAGCTGCTGGACGACGTTGACGACCTGGCGCGCGAGCGTCTCGGAGACCTCGGGCGCCCGGGACCGCACGATCTCGACCTCGCGCTCGAGGCCGGGGTGGTCGATCCAGTGGTAGAGGCAGCGGCGCTTGAGGGCGTCGTGCAGCTCGCGGGTGCGGTTCGAGGTCAGCACCACGAACGGCGGCGTCGAGGCACTCACGGTGCCGAGCTCGGGGATGGTGACCTGCCAGGTGGAGAGCACCTCGAGCAGGAAGGCCTCGAACTCGTCGTCGGCGCGGTCGACCTCGTCGACGAGGAGGACGGCAGGGGCCTGCTGGAGCGCGGCCAGGACGGGGCGGGCGAGCAGGAAGCGCTCGTCGTACAGGCTCTTCTCGGCGTCCTCCGCGCTGCTGCCGGCGCCCGCGGCCTCGAGGGCGCGCAGGTGCAGGATCTGGCGCGGGAAGTCCCAGTCGTAGAGCGCCTGGGTGGCGTCGATCCCCTCGTAGCACTGGAGCCGGACGAGCGGCAGGTCCAGGGTGGCGGCCAGGGCCTCGGCGAGCGCGGTCTTGCCCGTGCCGGGCTCGCCCTCCAGGAGCAGCGGGCGCTGCATCCGGGCGGCGAGGAAGACGATGGTGGCGAGCTCCTCGTCCGCGAGGTAGCCGGTGGCGCCGAGGCGCGCGGCGACGTCCCCCGCAGAGCTGAGGTCCCCCGCAGAGCTGAGTGCGTTGGCGGAGCTGAGGTCGCTCGCAGAGCGCGGGCCGTGGTCCATGTCACTCAGGCTACGACCCCCACGTTGGTCGGACGTTGGCCTGGCGGGCCGGTCCCGGAGGGCGCTCGGCGCCGAAGGGCGAGCTCCGCATCCGTCGCCGCTGAGCCGTCCGGCTACCCGAGCAGGTGCTCGGCCGTGGCGAGGAACGGCCGTCCCACCCGCTCGGCGCCGAACGACGTGACGTAGAGGCCCGTCGACACCCGCTCGAGGAACGCCCACCCCCACACCCGCTCGGGATCGGTGCCGGTGCGCTCGGAGACGAGGTCGCACCAGCCCTCGAGGTGGGTGCGGGCGTCCGGTCCGGTGAGGTGGGAGCACCAGTCGCGGAGCACGACGCCCGCGTCGTAGGCCGGGTCGCCACGGAAGCCATCCGGGTCGACGAGGACGTACCCCACCGGCGCTCCGTCCCGGGGCGCGGTAACCGGCAGGGTGTTGCCCGGATGGGCGTCGCCGTGGAGGACCACGGTGGTCGCGGGGTCGTGGTCGGCGAGGGCGTCCGCGTGGTCGAGCGCGGTACGCAGCACGCGCCGGTCCGTGGGCCGTGCGAGGCGCTCGTCGAGGTCGACGACGAGCGCGCGCAGGGAGACCGCCTTGTCCTCCCCCGGCGGCACCGCCTCGAGGGGCAGTCGCCAGGCCTCGCGCAGGGTGTCGGCGAGCAGGGTGATGGCCCGCTCGGGCGGGCACGGCGTCTGCGCAAGGGCCGGGCCGAGGGCCTCGAGCAGCACCGCGTCGTGCTCCGGGTCGTGGCCGTGCAGGCGGACGTAGCCGCGGCCGCCGGCCGCCTCGAGGACCCGCGCCTCGGCGAGGAGGTCGTGGCCGGGCAGGGCCACCTTGATCACCCGTTCCTCGCCGTCGTGGGTCGTCGCCCGGCAGACGTAGCCCTCGCTCCCGCCCGGCAGGGGACGTCCCGCCCGCAGCCCCCACCGCTCCTCCAGGACCCCGAGCACGACCGGGAGCTCGCGGTGCCAGGCGGCGCCGGCCTCCCCCTGGCCTGCCAGCTTGGCGCGGGTGAGCGGCTGCAGGCGCGGACTGCCCACCGTCCCCCGGTCCGTCACCGGGAGTCCCGGTCCCGGCCCGTGGCCAGGTCGCCGCACTCGACGAGGCCGACCTCGTGCGCAGCGAGGTACGCCTTGGCCCCGACGTCGCCGTGCAGCGTCGCCGCCAGGGCCGGGAGGTGGTCGCGTCCGAGCAGGACCGGGTGACCCGGCACCCCGTCGTACGCCGCCCGCGCGAGCGTCGCGGGCCCGGTCGCGGCCGCGAGCACGCGGGCCACGACCGGTGCGCCCACGTCCGGGAGGTCGACGAGCGAGACGAGCACGGCGTCGCGATCCCCCACCGCCAGCAGCCCCGCGCGCAGGCTGGCCCCCATCCCGGAGTCCCAGTCGTCGGCGACGACGACCTCGACCGGGAGGTCCGCGAGCAGGTGCCGCGCCTCGTCGGCGGATGCTCCCAGCACCACGCGCACCGGAGAGCAGCCTCCGTCGAGCAGCGCCCGCGCCGAGCGCCTCAGCCACGAGGTGCCGTCGGGGTCGTGCACGAGTGCCTTGGGAGAGCCCATACGGCGTCCGGCGCCGGCCGCGAGGAGGAGGCCGGCGGTGGTCATGCCGCCCAGACTGTCAGGCCCGGGTGGCGACCGTCAGCAGCACCACGGCGTCCGTCTCCGCGAGCAGGTCGTGGCGCAGCGGCGGGATCACCAGGTGGTCGCCGGCAGCGCCGTGCCAGCTCTCGGCACCGGCGGTGAGCCGCACCGTCCCGACGAGGACCTGGAGGGTCGCCTCGCCCGGGGCGTCGTGCTCGCCCAGGGTGCGTCCGGCCGCCAGCGCGATGAGCGTCTGCCGCAGGTCGTGCTCGTGGCCGCCGTGGACCGTGATGGCGGCCCGGCCGCTGCTGGCGGCACGGGCCCGGTCGAGCTGCTCCTCGGCCAGGCGGGTGAGCGACGTGGACCTCATCGGAGCCTCCTCGGTGTTCATGAGTCGACCCGGTCCCAGCCGCGACGCGGGCCGTGGCTGCCGAGCTGGGCGTCGTCGCGGCTGCGGTAGACGATGTAGGGCCGGGTCAGGTAGCCGACCGGCGCGCTGAAGACGTGCACGAGCCGGGTGAACGGCCACAGCGCGAAGAGCCCGAAGGCCACCAGCGCATGGAGCTGGAAGCCGATGGGGGCGTCCGCCATCAGCTCGGCATCGGGCTGGAAGGCCAGGAACGAGCGGTACCAGACCGACACGCCCTCCCGGTAGTTGTACTCCCCGCCGAGGCTGAAGACCGAGCCCGCGATCGTGTTCCACATGCCCAGCACGATCGCCGCGCCGAGGAAGGCGTACATCACCTTGTCCATCGTCGTCGTGGCCGAGAACACGGGTCCGACGGTGCGTCGACGGTAGATCAGGATCGTCATGCCCACCAGCGCCATGACGCCCGCGACGAGTCCCCCGAGCACCGCGACGTAGTGGTACAGGTGGTCGTCGACACCGATCGCCGCGGTCCACGAACGCGGGACCAGCAGCCCGATGACGTGGCCGCCGACGACGCCGAGCATGCCGAAGTGGAACAGTGGTGAGCCCAGTCGAAGCAGCCGGTCCTCGTAGAGCTGGGAGGACCGCGTGGTCCACCCGAACTTGTCGTAGCGGTAGCGCCACGCGTGCCCGACGACGAAGACCGCGAGGCAGAGGTAGGGGACGATGACCCAGAGGAAGGTGTTCATCGCGGGATCCCCACCGGGATGCTGGCCGGCGAGATCAGCGGGGAGCCGTAGCCCTGCAGGCCGACCTCCTCGGTTGGCGGACCCTGCTCGACGAGACGGCGTACGGCGTCGGCCTCGTCGCCCTTGAGGGCAGGGAGGGTGTCGCACAGGGCGAGCAGTGCCCCGGCCCACGGTGAGCCGGTCGAGCCGTCGTCGTTGCGCCAGCCGGTCAGCGCGAGGCGCAGCATCTCCACGGCTGCGCGGTGGTCGTCCAGCAGCCGCCGGGCGCCCTCGGCATCCACGGTCGCCCCGAACTGCAGCACCGCGCAGAGGTGGTCGGGCAGCTCCCCGGTGGACTGGTCCCACTCGACGCCGGCCGCGCGATAGGCCTCCTTGAACTGCACCAGTGCCATGCCGCGCCGCCGCGTGTCGCCGTAGGCGAAGTAGGTGAGGTAGAGCGCGCACTTGCGGGTGTGGTCGAAGGTGGCGACGTACTCCTGCTGCAGCACGCGCAGCTCCGTGTCGCGCAGGTGGGCCAGCAGGGGCTCGAGGTGCGCGTTCTCCTCGACCAACTCCTGCAGGGCACCCACGGACGACACGAGCTCGGCGGTCGGGTAGTCGAGCAGCACCGACAGCGCCGCCCACACCGGCCGTACGGTGTCGGGCCGGGGCCGTGACCGGGTGAAGGCGAACATCAGTCCTCCTTGCGATCCGGGAAGAGGCCGGCGGGCGCGCCCTTGCCGTCCCAGTTGAGCAGGTTGACCCGCGACGCCTTGTCGCCGGGCGAGGCGAGGGTGTCGGACGTCTGCCGGTCCTGGAGCATCCGGAAGTTCTCCACCGCGACCGGCGTCGGGTATCCCGAGCCCTCGCCGAAGAGGTCCTGCTGGCCGCCGCCCTGCTCCGAGACGGGGCACTCGGTGGCGAGCTCCTCGAGGGCGTGCGCCTGCTCGGCGTGCGCGGACGGGATCACGTAGCGCTCGTCGTACTTGGCGATCGCGAGCAACCGGAACATGTCGTACACCTCCTCGCCCGTCATGCCGACGGCCGCGGGGATGGACTCGTCGGGATCCCGGCCCAGGTTGATGTCGCGCATGTAGGAGCGCATCGCCGCGAGCTTCTTGAGGACCGCGTCCACGGGCTCGGTGTCCCCGGCGGTGAACAGGTTGGCGAGGTACTCGACGGGGATCCGGAGGGTGTCGATCGCGGCGAAGAGGTTGCCGCGGTCCTCCGCGTCCTCCCCGGTGTCCCGGATGACGTCGACGACCGGCGAGAGGGGCGGGATGTACCAGACCATCGGCATCGTGCGGTACTCCGGGTGCAGCGGCAGCGCCACCCGGAACCGGTTGATGAGCGCCCAGACGGGCGACCTGCCCGCAGCCTCGATCCAGTCGCGCGGGATGCCGGCCTCCTGCGCCGCTCGCTGGACGGCGGGATCGTCGGGGTCCAGGAAGCAGGCACGCTGGGCGTCGTACAGGTCGTGCTCGTCCTGGACCGACGCGGCCTCGAGCACCTTGTCCGCGTCGTACAGGACCAGTCCGATGTAGCGCAGCCGGCCCACGCAGGTCTCCGCGCACACCGTCGGTATGCCGACCTCGATGCGCGGGTAGCAGAACGTGCACTTCTCGGCCTTGCCGGTCTTGTGGTTGAAGTAGACCTTCTTGTACGGGCAGCCCGAGACGCACATGCGCCAGCCGCGGCACCGGTCCTGGTCGACGAGGACGATGCCGTCCTCCTCGCGCTTGTAGATCGCGCCGGAGGGGCAGGAGGCGGCGCACGACGGGTTGAGGCAGTGCTCGCAGATGCGCGGCAGGTAGAACATGAAGGTCTGCTCGAACTCGAGCCTCACCTTGTCCTCGATGCCCCGGAGCATCACGTCGCGGGCGGCGTGCTCACGGCTGCCGCCGAGGTCGTCGTCCCAGTTGGCCGACCACTCGACGGACATGTCCTTGCCGGTGAGGAGGCTCTTGGGCCGGGCGACCGGGAACGTGTCGCTCTGCGGTGAGCCGAGCAGCGTCTCGTAGTCGTAGGTCCATGGCTCGTAGTAGTCCTGGATGGACGGGAGCTTGGGGTTGGAGAAGATCGTGAGGAGCTTCTTGAGACGGCCGCCGGAGCGCAGTGCGATACGCCCGTCGGGCTTGCGCACCCAACCGCCCTGCCACTCCTCCTGGTCCTCGTAGGTGCGCGGGTAGCCCAGGCCCGGTCGTGTCTCGACGTTGTTGAACCAGACGTACTCGGTGCCCGAGCGGTTGGTCCAGGCCTGCTTGCAGGTGACCGAGCAGGTGTGGCACCCGATGCACTTGTCGAGGTTCATGACCATCGCCATCTGAGCCATGACCCTCATGTCAGTACTCCACCTTCGCGGTCCGCCTGCGGATCATGGTGACCTCGTCGCGGTTGTTGCCGATGGGGCCGATGTAGTTGAAGAAGTAGGCCAGCTGGGCGTAGCCGCCGACCATGTGGTTGGGCTTCATCAGGATCCGGGTGAGGCTGTTGTGGATGCCGCCGCGCTTGCCGTCCCGCTCGGTGCGCGGGACGTCGATGAGCCGGTCCTGGGCGTGGTGCATGTAGACGGTGCCCTCGGGCATCCGGTGGCTGACGATGGCCCGGGCCGCCACGACTCCGTTGCGGTTGACCATCTCGATCCAGTCGTTGTCCCTGATACCGACCTTGGCCGCGTCGCGGTCCGACATCCACACCGACTGGCCGCCGCGCGAGAGCGACAGCATGAACAGGTTGTCCTGGTACTCGCTGTGGATCGACCACTTGTTGTGCGGCGTCAGGTAGCGGACCGACACGCCCAGCTCGTTCTGCTCGCCGATCGGCACCTCCCCGAACAGCGCGGTCATGTCGAGCGGCGGCCGGTAGACCGGCAGCATCTCGCCCATCCCCAGGAACCAGTCGTGGTCGACGTAGAACTGCTGGCGGCCGGTGAGGGTGTGGAACGGCTTGTGCCGCTCGATGTTGATGGTGAAGGGCGCATACCGGCGTCCGCCCGACTCGGAGCCCGACCACTCGGGGGAGGTGATCACCGGAACCGGCGCGACCTGGGTGTCGGCGAAGGTGATCTGCTTGCCCTCGTGCTCGGCCGCGAGGTCGGCCAGCCGGGTGCCGGTGCGCTTCTCGAGGAACCGGAAGCCCTGGGTGGCGAGGTGCCCGTTGGACACCCCGGCCAGGTGGAGCATGGCATCAGCCATCTGCACGTCGGTCTCGACCTTGGGCTGGCCGTCGCCGGCGCCACCGTGGACGATCCCGTTGCGTGCCCGGAGGACGTCGACCTCGCGCTTCACGTCGTACGCGACGCCCTTGGTCAGCATGCCGACCTTCTCCAGCAGCGGGCCGATGGAGGTCATCTTCTCGTGGACCTGGGTGTAGTCGCGCTCGACGACCGCGATGACGGGCATCGTCTTCCCGGGCACCGGGTCGCAGCCGTCCGGGTGGTCGGGTCCGAGCTTCCAGTCCTTGACCACCCCGTGCTCGGTGGCCATGGCCTCGGGGGTGTCGTGCCACAGCGGCTTGGCCACCACGTCCCTGCGCGTGCCGAGGTGGGTGACCGCGAGCTCGGAGAACTTCTCGGCGATGACCTTCCAGGTGTCCCAGTCCGACTTCGTCTGCCACGGCGGGGCGATCGCGGGGTTGAACGAGTGGATGAACGGATGCATGTCGGTGGTGGACAGATCGTGCTTCTCGTACCAGGTGGCAGCAGGCAGGACCACGTCGCTGAGGATCGTGCTGCTGGTCATCCGGAAGTCGATCGTGGTGAGCAGGTCCAGGCGCCCCTCGGCCGCCTCGTCGGGCCACACGACGTCCGTCGGCCGCATCTCGGGTGGCGCCTCCACCGCGGTCGCCGCGCTGTCGGTGCCGAGCAGGTGACGCAGGAAGTACTCGTTGCCCTTGGCCGAGGAGCCGAGCAGGTTGGAGCGCCACAGCGACAGGATGCGCGGGTGGTTGTCCTCGGCCTCGGGGTCCTCCACCGCGAACCGCAGCGTGCCCGCCTTGAGCTCCTGCGCGACGTACGCCGGCGCCTCCATGCCCGCGGCTTCCGCGTCGTCGGCGAGCGCCAGCGAGCTGCGGTCGAACGTCGGGTAGCTCGGGCTCCAGCCCAGCCGCACCGACTGCGCCAACAGGTCCATGACGGTCCTCCCGGCGAAGATGCCCGTTCCGGCGTCGAGGTCGTCGGCGGTGAAGGTGTCGTAGCGGTACTGGCTGGTGTTGACGTACCAGTACGCCGTCTGGTTCATGTGCCGTGGCGGACGGTGCCAGTCGAGCGCGAAGGCCATGTGCTGGAAGCCCATGATCGGGCGGATCTTCTCCTGGCCCACGTAGTGCGCCCAGCCGCCGCCGTTGCGGCCCTGGCAGCCGGTGATGGTGGTGAGGACCAGCATCGCGCGATAGATCTGGTCGGAGTGGAACCAGTGGTTGACCCCGGCCCCCATCAGGATCATGCCTCGGCCCTCGGTGTCGATCGCGTTCTGCGCCCACTCGCGGGCGAGGCGCTCGACCTGGGCCGCCGGGACGCCGGTGTGGGTCTCCTGCCAGGCGGGGGTCGCCGGGTCCGTGGGGTCGTCGTAGCCCGTCGGCCACTCCCCCGGGAGGCCGTCGCGGGCCACGCCGTACTGGGCGAGCATCAGGTCCAGGACCGTGGTCACCAGCCGGTCCCCCACCTTGGCCACGGGTACGCCGCGGCGGTGGTGGCGGACCTTGCCGTCGGGGTCGTCGAAGCGCGGCAGCTCGACCTCGACGGCCTCGCGGACGCCGTCGTCCACCCCTGAGCGGTAGAGCGTCAGCGCCGGGTCGATGTCACCCAGCTCGAGGTTCCACCGGCCCAGGCCCTCGTCACCGAACCGGTGGCCGATGGCGCCCTGGGGGATGCGGACCTCGCCGGTGCGGGCGTCGATGACCGCCGGCTTCCACATCGCGTTCTCGGTGCCGCCCTCCGGGTGGTCGATGTCGCCGGCCACCAGGTACTTGCCGGGCCGCCAGACACCGGCGCCGCCGCCGTCGTCGACCCGTTCCAGGCAGATCAGGTGCGGCAGGTCGGTGTAGCGCTTGTTGTAGTCGGTGAAGAACGGCACGTCCCGGTCGGCGAAGAACTCCCGGAGCACCACGTGGCCCATCGCCATCGCGAGTGCGCCGTCGGTCCCCGGGGCGGTCGTCACCCACTCGTCGGCGAACTTCACGTTCTCCGCGTAGTCGGGTGCGACGGCGACCACCTTCTGGCCGCGGTAGCGGGCCTCGGTCATCCAGTGGGCGTCCGGGGTACGGGTCATCGGGACGTTGGAGCCCCACATGATCAGGTAGCCGGCGTCCCACCAGTCCCCCGACTCGGGCACGTCGGTCTGGTCGCCGAACATCTGCGGTGAGGCGTTGGGGAGGTCGGCGTACCAGTCGTAGAAGGAGAGCATCGGGGCGCCGATGAGCTCCAGGAAGCGCGACCCCGAGGCGTAGGAGACCGGCGACATCGCCGGGATCGGGGAGAAGCCGGCGATCCGGTCGGGGCCCCAGCGCTTGATCGTGTAGACGTGCGCCGCGGCGACGATCTCGGCCACCTCGTCCCAGCTGGCACGGACCAGTCCGCCCTTGCCGCGCGCCTTCTTGTAGAGCCTGGCCTGCTCCTCGTCCTGGACGATCGACCCCCAGGCGACCACGGGGTCGCCGTACCTCTGCTTCGCGGCGCGGAACAGCTCCAGCAGCACCCCGCGCACGTAGGGGTAGCGCACCCGCGTCGGGCTGTAGGTGTACCAGGAGAAGGCGGCGCCGCGGGGGCAGCCACGTGGCTCGTACTCGGGCTTGTCGGGGCCGGCCGAGGGGTAGTCGGTCTGCTGCGCCTCCCACGTGATGATCCCGTCCTTGACGTAGACCTTCCACGAGCAGGAGCCGGTGCAGTTGACGCCGTGCGTCGAGCGGACGACCTTGTCGTGGCTCCACCGGTCCCGGTAGAACACGTCCCCCTCGCGTCCGCCCTTCCTGACCATCGAGCGCAGGTCGTCGCTGACCTCAGCCTTGGTGAAGAAGCGTCGGCTGCCGACGAGGGCCTCACTGAGTGCTCCGTCCATCCCGGTGGGCGTCATACGGCTGCTCCTTCGCGAGTCTGGGCGGTCCTGCGCACGACGGTGAGCGTCATCGCCAGCGTCAGCGCGGCGGTGATCGCCAGCAGCCACAGGCCGATGGAGTAGGAGTCGGTCTGGCCGTAGACGTAGCCCATGAGCAGCGGGGGCACGAACCCGCCGAGCCCTCCGGCCGCTCCGACGAGCCCGGTCACACCGCCGACGCGCGCCGGCTCCGTCACCTGGGCGATCAGTGCGAAGACGGCCCCGCTGCCGGCGCCGAGGGCCGCTGCCATGGCCAGGAACGCCACGGTGCCGAGACCCGCCAGCGGTGGGGTCCCGGCCGCCACGGCGGCACACAGCGTCACCAGCCCGTAGACCGCGGCCAGCACCGGGATGGGACCGATCCGGTCGGACACCGCCCCGCCGAGGGGCCGGCACACGACCGCCACGACCACGAAGCCCGCCATCCGGTTGGCGGCGTCGGCCGGGGTCAGCCCGTGGGCGTTGATGAGGTACGCCGGGAGGTAGACCGAGAACGCGACGTAGCCGCCGAACGCGACGGCGTACAGGATGCCGGCCTGCCAGGTGATGGGCAGCCGGCTGTTGGCGGCCAGGCGGGACCCCAGGCTCGTCGTCGGGACCACCCGGCCCGGAGCGTCACGGAGCAGCACCCAGGCCACGACGGCGTACGTCGCGAGCACGGCCGCGGTGAGGACGAACGGCAGCGTCTCACCCCGCTCGAAGAGCTTGACCGTGGTGAGGGCGCTGATGGCCGTGCCACCCATGCCCGCCCCGAAGATGCCGATCGCGAGCCCGCGCCGCTCCGGCGGGAACCACGCGTTGACGAACGGGACACCCACAGCGAAGGCCGTGCCACCGATCCCGAGGAAGAACCCGCCCACCAGCAGCAAGGCGTACGAGTCGATGGCCACGAACCCGATGAAGAGCACCGGGACGACCGTGGCAGCGGAGACCAGCGGGAACATCAACCGCCCGCCGTAGCGGTCTGTCAGCGCGCCGACGACGATCCGGCCCAGGGACCCGACGATGACCGGCACCGCCACGAGCAGGGCGACGTCCGACTCGGAGAGCTGGCCCAGCGCCCCGGTCTTGCGGAACATCGGGCCGAGCGGGCTGATGAGTGCCCACGCCCAGAAGTTCACGGCGAACCCCAGGGTGGCCACGGCCAGCATCAGCCAGGGCCCGCCCGTCTCCTGCGCCGTCCCCGTGTCGCGTCGTGAGTCCATCTGGCGCCTCCCCGTGGTCCACCGCCAGCGCCTGGTGCGCCCGGTGTCCACCATCGAGCACCGAGCACGGCACGGGACAGGGCCTTTCGTCCCGCCCGTCGCTGCGACCAGCCCGGCGTGCCGACGTCACCGCCGGGCGAGTGCGATCGCCTCGACCTCGACGAGCTGGTCGGGGTAGCCGAGCAGCGCCACGCCGAGCAGGGTGCTGGGCGCGTCGTGGTCCCCGAAGGCGGCACGCACGACCTCCCACKCGGCCACCAGGTCGGCGCGGTCGGACGAGGCGACGTACACCGCGGTGCGAGCCACGTCCTCGAGCCCGCAGCCGGCGTCGGCCAGGGTGGTGACGAGGTTCGCCATCACCCGCGTGGCCTGCGCCGCCACGTCGCCGGGGGCCACGACCTCGCCCGCCTCGTCCAGCGGACAGGCCCCGGCGGTGAACACCAGCTCGCCCACGCGGGAGGCGTAGGCGTACGGCGCGGAGTCGGCGAGGGTCGGGGACCGGAGCAGCTCGACGGGGCTCATGGCGGCACTCTGCCACCCTCCTGGCCCGTGCGGCGGAGACGGAACAAGGCCCCCACCCGGAGGTGAGGGCCTTGCTGGTGACGCTGGTGGAGCTGGTGGAGCTGGTGGAGCTGGGTGGAGCGGTGGGTCCGATCGTCAGATCAGAAGTCCATGCCGCCCATGCCACCCATGTCGCCACCGCCGCCGCCCATGGCGGGAGCCTTCTCGGGCTTGTCGGCCACGACGGCCTCGGTGGTGAGGAACAGCGCCGCGATGGAGGCGGCGTTCTGCAGGGCCGAGCGGGTCACCTTGGCGGGGTCGATGATGCCCTCGGCGATCATGTCGACGTAGTCGCCGGTGGCCGCGTTGAGGCCGTGGCCCGGGGTCAGGTTGCGCACCTTCTCCGAGACGACGCCACCCTCGAGACCGGCGTTGATCGCGATCTGCTTGAGCGGGGCCTCGATGGCGACCTTGACGATGTTGGCGCCGGTGGCCTCGTCACCCGACAGGTCGAGCTTGCCGAAGGCCTCGGTGCCGGCCTGGACGAGCGCGACGCCGCCGCCGGCGACGATGCCCTCCTCGACCGCAGCCTTGGCGTTGCGGACAGCGTCCTCGATGCGGTGCTTGCGCTCCTTGAGCTCGACCTCGGTGGCCGCGCCGACCTTGATCACCGCGACACCGCCGGCCAGCTTGGCCAGGCGCTCCTGCAGCTTCTCGCGGTCGTAGTCGGAGTCCGACTTCTCGATCTCGGCGCGGATCTGGTTGACCCGTCCCTCGATCTGGCCCTGGTCGCCGGCGCCCTCGACGATGGTGGTCTCGTCCTTGGTGATGACGACCTTGCGGGCCTGGCCGAGGAGCTCGATGCCGGCCGACTCGAGCTTGAGGCCGACCTCCTCGGAGATGACCTGGCCACCGGTGAGGATGGCGATGTCCTGGAGCATGGCCTTGCGGCGGTCACCGAAGCCGGGGGCCTTGACGGCCACGGACTTGAAGGTGCCCTTGATCTTGTTGACGACCAGGGTCGACAGCGCCTCGCCGTCGACGTCCTCGGCGATGATCAGCAGCGGCTTGCCGGACTGCATGACCTTCTCCAGCAGCGGGAGGAGGTCCTTGACCGTGGAGACCTTGGAGTTGGCGATGAGGATGTAGGGGTCCTCCAGCACCGCCTCCATGCGCTCGAGGTCGGTGGCGAAGTAGGCCGAGATGTAGCCCTTGTCGAAGCGCATGCCCTCGGTCAGCTCGAGGTCGATGCCGAAGGTGTTCGACTCCTCGACGGTGATGACGCCTTCCTTGCCGACCTTGTCCATCGCCTCGGCGATGGCGTCACCGACGGTGGTGTCGCCACCGGCGGAGATGGTGGCCGTGGCCGCGATCTGCTCGCGGGTCTCGACCTCCTTGGCCATGGAGAGCAGCTGCTCGGAGACCGCGGTCACCGCAGCCTCGATGCCGCGCTTGAGGCCCATCGGGTTGGCGCCGGCCGCGACGTTGCGCAGGCCCTCGCGGACCATGGCCTGGGCCAGGACGGTGGCCGTCGTCGTGCCGTCACCGGCGACGTCGTCGGTCTTCTTGGCGACCTCCTTGACCAGCTCGGCGCCGATCTTCTCGTAGGGGTCCTCGAGCTCGATCTCCTTGGCGATCGAGACACCGTCGTTGGTGATCGTGGGGGCGCCCCACTTCTTCTCCAGCACGACGTTGCGGCCCTTGGGGCCCAGGGTCACCTTGACCGCGTCGGCGAGGGTGTTCATACCCCGCTCGAGGCCGCGGCGGGCTTCCTCGTTGAAAGCAATCAGCTTGGCCATAACTCAGCGATTTCCTTCGGAATGAGTCTGTGGTGTGTGGCGTCGGTGGGCTGCCCGCGACGGACGACCCGCACGGCTCGACGGACCATTCCCGTCGACGCACGGACCTCAGCGTCACCGATGCCGAGTTGTCACTCTCCTGATGAGAGTGCCAGCGTCATGTTTAGCACTCGGCCCCGTCGAGTGCAAACGATCTCGTGCGACGGTGGACCCGCCTCAGGGGCCGACGCGGACGGTCGGCTCGTGCTCCACGGGGAAGTTCACCGAGGACGCGATGAAGCAGGCCTCGCCCGCCTCCCGGTGGATGCGCAGGGCGGTCTCGACCTGCGAGGAGTCGGCCACTGTCACCACCGGCCGCAGCAGGACGCGGGTGAAGTGGCCACCGATCCCGTGCTGCGCCATGGTGCCGACGGGTGAGTCGGCGTACGCCGTGACGACGACGCCGTGGGTGACCGCCATGTGGAGGTAGGACAGCAGGTGGCACTGCGCGAGCGCGGCGACGAGCAGCTCCTCGGGGTTCCACCGGGCGGCGTCGCCACGGAAGGTCGGGTCCGCCGACCCCTCGAGCTCAGGCTTGCCGGACGCCCGCAGCACGACGTCGCGGGCGTAGTCGCGGTAGCCGCTGGTGCCGCTGCCGCGATTGCCCCTCCACTCCAGGTCCAGCGCGTAGGTGTGGTCCATGCGGCTCAGCCCAGCCGGGCGACGACGAGGTCGGCAAAGGGGGCAGCGTTGGCGGGCAGCACGTCGAGGTAGAGCCCGGGCTCGGTGACCTCGAGCTCACTCACGCACCACTGCCCCTCGTGGTGGAGCAGGTCGACGCGTCCGTAGTCGAGCGGCCGGCCGGTGAAGTCGGCGGCCGCCAGCATCGCGGCGGTGGCGAGCTCCGCCAGCTCGGGCCGCAGCGCCACCGGGGCGGACTCCCCGCCGAAGTGCTCGTGGACCCGGATCTCGTCGCCGCCCGGCACCTTGTCGACCTGGGAGACGGCCACGCCGTCGAGGACGAAGACCGAGGTCTCCCCCACCGTGCGCACGGACTCGACGAGCGGCTGGGCGATCCAGGGGCCGCGGGCCATCGGCAGCTCGGGATGGTCGACGAAGTCGCGGCCGAGCCGCTCGTCGTCCGGGTCGTCGACCACGAGGACGCCGGCCCCGCCGGCACCCACCCGCGGCTTGACGACGGTGCGGCCGAAGCGGCGTACGGCGTCCGCGAGGGCGTCCCGGTCGTCGGCGGTGACGGTGGGCACCACCGGGACCCCGGAGAGCCGGGTCAGGTAGGCCTTGTCGACGTTCCAGCCGAAGACGTCGGCACCGTTGAGCAGCCGGGACTGCTCCAGCGAGCGCGCCCAGTCGAGGAACTCCCCGGGCCGGTCGATGTAGTCCCACGTCGACCGCACGGCGACGAGGTCGGCGCCGGCCCAGTCGACGTCCGCGTCGTCCCAGACCGCCCAGCGGGCCTCGACACCCCGCTCGGCGAGGGCCGACTCGAGGGCAGGTCCGCCCGGCTCACCGGCCGGCCAGTCGGAGCTGGTGGCGAGCAGCATGGTCATCGGGTCTCCTTCGGGTCGGCCGCGGGGTCCGGCGAGGTGCCGTGGAAGTGCCCCGAGCTGGTGTCGCGGTTGGTCCCCTCGCGGTTGTCACCCTTCTCGATGACGACGAGGTTGTGGTAGCAGTGCACGGCCCGCACGTGCGTGTCGGTGTAGCTCGGCTCGTAGCCCTCCACGAGGAGCTCCTCGTGGTTGAGGCCGTCCACGAGGTCCTTCACCATGTCCATCGACGTGCCAGACGCGCGCGGGTCGAGCTGACCACCCCACGCCGGCCAGTACGACGTCTGGGTGTCCTCGATGCAGTAGATCGCCCCGTCCGGGAGCAACGGGAAGACGATCGCGAAGGTCTCCCGCACGTGGGCCGGCACGTGGCTGCCGTCGTCGACCACCACCAGCGGCACCCCCCGCTCGGCGAAGATCCGCCGGAAGACGTCGGGGTCCGTCTGGTCGCCCCGGTAGGTCACGATCGGGCCCTGGTCGATGAACGACTTGTCCTCGATGTCCAGGCCCACGATCGTGGCCCGGGGGAAGAACCAGCGCCACATCTTCAGCGAGGCACCGCTGCGCTTGCGCCGGGTGTAGCCGCCCACGCCGATCTCCAGCAGCGTGAACTCGCGGCGACGCAGGTGCTCGAGGTGCCGCTCGTAGTGCGGGGTGTAGCGGTGCACGCCCCACTTGTCGGTGCCGAACTCCTCGGCGAGCTCGGTCAGGCTCATCGCCCGCAGCCGCTGCCGCCGCTCACGGCGGCGCTGCTGGGGCGTCGGCTCGGCGGGGGGCACGACGGGCCCGGCGGCACCACCGCCCACGCGGCGGCGCACGGCGGAGACGACCTGGCGCGGGGAGAGGGAGACCACGACGGAACCCTAACGACCCGCTCCCCCGCTCAGCCGCCCAGCAGGAGCGAGAGCGCGATCGCCGTCATCACCAGGGCGATCAGGCCGTCGAGCACCCGCCACGCAGCGGGCCGGGCGAAGAGCGGAGCGAGCCGGCGCGCGCCGTACGCCAGGCCGAAGAACCACAGGAAGCTGCCGAGGACGGCCCCCAGGGCGAAGGCCCAGCGGCCGTCGTCGCCGTGCTGGTTGGCGAGGGAGCCGAGCAGCAGCACGGTGTCGAGATAGACGTGCGGGTTGAGGAAGGTCAGTGCCGCTGCGGTGGTCAGCACCGGTCGGAGCCCGACCCGCGCGCCGCCTGTCGCCGCGTGCAGCTCGCCGGGGCGCACGGCCCGCCGCAGCGCGAGCACGGCGTAGGCGAGGAGGAACGCCGCCCCGGCCCACCGCACCACGTCGAGCACCACCGGCGACCGCTCCACGAGCCTGCCGATGCCGGTCACCCCCGCGACGATCAGCACCGCGTCGGCGACGGAGCACAGGAGCGCGACCGCCCCCACGTGCTCGCGGCGGATCCCCTGCCGCAGCACGAACGCGTTCTGCGCGCCGATGGCGACGATGAGGGACAGCCCGGCGAGCAGGCCGGCGAGGGCGGTGGTGAGCACGGGCCGAGGCTAGAGGTCCAGCCCACGCCCATTTAATATAAGTGTGTTGATAAACTTTAGGTAGCATGCGAAGCACGCACCGCGGTGGGAATCACGCACCACGGTGGGAATCAGCGCAGCAGAGGAAGCACGCGCATCTTCGGAAGTACAGGGGGCAGCACCATGGAGGTCGTCGTCGTCGAGGTCCCGGAGCTCGGGAACCACGCACACCTGGTCCACGACGGGCGCCACGCCCTGGTCGTGGACCCGCCGCGGGACGTCCGCCCGCTCGAGCTGGCCGCGGAGGAGGCCGGCGTCCGCATCACTGCCGTCGCCGACACCCACGTGCACAACGACTACGTCTCGGGCGGTCCGGGCCTGGCCCGGCGCCACGGCGCGGAGTACTGGCTCTCGGCCGACGAGCGCGTGCACGTCGACCGCACCGGGGTGCGCGGCGGCGACATCCTCGGGGTCGGCGACCTGGTGGTCCAGGTGCTCTCGACCCCGGGCCACACGCTGCACCACCAGTCCTTCCTGGTGACCGACCCCGAGACGGGGGCCCGCACCGTCTTCTCCGGCGGCAGCCTGCTGCACGGCACCGTGGGCCGTACCGACCTCGTCGATCCGCTGCTGAGCCGGATGATGGGGCGGGCCCAGTGGGAGAGCGCCCGCCAGCTCGGTGCCCTCGACGACGTCGTGGGGCTGCACCCGACCCACGGCTTCGGCAGCTTCTGCGCGGCCGCCACCCCGACCGACAGCGTGCACGGCACGATCGGCGACGAGCGCGACGTCAACCCGGTGCTCTGGACCCCGCGCGACTCGTGGGTGGAGACCCTGGTCGCCGGCTTCGGGCCGATCCCGCGCTACTACCGCCACATGGCAGCACTCAACCGGGCCGGCGYCGGCGCGACTCCGGTCCTGCCGCCCGCGGAGGTCGACGAGGACGCGGTCCACGAGGCGGTGCACGGCGGGTCCTGGGTCATCGACCTGCGACCGCGCCACGCCTTCGCCCGCGCGCACCTCACCGGGTCGGTCAACATCGAGGACTGCCCCCAGTTCGCGACGTACGCCGGGTGGCTGGTGCCCTGGGGCGCCGACGTCGTGCTGGTCAGCGACTCCCCCGACGACCTCTCCGCCGGGGTGCACGACCTGGCGCAGATCGGCGTGCCCGTGCGGGCCACGCACCTGCTCGGACCGGTCACCGGATGGGCCGACAGCACCGACTACCGCGTCGCCGACTGGGCGACGTACGCCCGCAGCCTGGCGACCCGAGGGGCCGACAGCACGGTGACGCTCGACGTGCGCCTCGACGCCGAGTACCACGCCTCCCACCTGCCCGACTCGTTGCACGTCCCGCTGCACGACCTCGACGCAGCGATCCCGCGCCTGCCGTCGGGCCAGGTCTGGGTGCACTGCCGCAGTGGGTTCCGGGCCGCCATCGCGGCCAGCCTGCTGGCCCGCCGCGGCCGCGACGTCGTGCTGGTGACCGACGACTGGGCCGAGATCACCTCGACCGGCCTCCCGACCGTCGCGGGCCGTCCGGCGGCCTGATCGCGGCGCGCCGTCGCGCCACCGGGCCGTAGGGTGGGCAGGGACGACCCGTCCACCGCCTCCGCCGGAGCCCGGCCACCGGTCGAGAAGGCGGTCGCCATGTCGACGCCCATCCCGCCCCTTCCCACCGTCGCACCACCTGCGCGGGCCGCCGCACCGCAGACCGCGCCCCCCGTCGTACGAGGCTCGGTGCGGCTTCGCCTCGTGACCACCACGAGGCCGGGCAACCTCGACGGGGGCTGGTGGCCCCGCAGTCGCGACCTGGCCACGGAGCTCGTCGACCTCGCCGACCACCTTCCTGCCCACCTCGGCCGCCTCACCCACGTGCAGTGCTCCGGGTCGGACTGGGACGGCACCGTGGAGCGGGTCCCGGTGGGCGGACGGACGGTGACGGTCGTCTCCCGGCCCCACGACACCCACCACGTCGACCTGGCGACGGAGCGGACGACGCTGCGCCTGCTGGTGGTCCCGCCCGGCTTCAACGACGCGGACGGCGAGGAGGCGCTGCTCGCCGCCGCCACCCCCGGGAACAACCACTCTGCCCGCGACCTGCTGAAGGCCGTCACCGACGAGGCCGACGTCGACCCGCGTGACCACTGGCGTCACGACGGCACGGCCGGCTGGGGCGACGCTCGCTGACCCGATGACCTGAGGCCGGTGCTCGCGTCGACGGATGGCCCGATGGGACCGCCCAACTGGGACCTCGTACTCATGTGCGGGCGCTCCGACGCGACCATGCTGGGGCCATGACCACCTCGACCCCGCAGCGGGAACCCCACGACCACCGTCGCGACGCGACCCCGGTCCAGCTCGGCTGGCTTCACCGGGAGCTGGACGACTGGCAGGCCGCCGGCATCGTGGACGCCGACCAGGCGGCCGCCATCTCCGGTCGCTACCGCACGGTCGCGGCGACCCGGCGCTTCTCGCTCGGACGTCTCCTCCTCGCGCTCGGCGCCGTCTTCGTCGGCGTCGGACTCATCTGGCTGGTCGCGGCCAACCTCGACGAGCTGCCGCCCCTGCTGCGCTTCGCGGTCGTGGCCGCCTTCTGGCTGGCCTTCCTCGTGGGCGGTGAGCTGCTCGGACCCCGACAGTCCCCCGCCGTGCTCGGTGCGGTGCGCCTGCTGGCCGCCCTGACCTTCGGCGCGACCATCTTCCAGGCCGCCCAGTCGATGCAGGTGCCGGCCTACGAGCCGCTGCTGCTCGGGCTGTGGTCGGCGGGCACGCTCCTGCACGCCTACCTCACCCGGGCCGTGATGCCCCTCGTCGTCGGCATCTCCACCGGTCTGGTGTGGTGGATCTGGCAGCCCCTCGTGCACTCCGGGAGCGGGGCCGGCGCCGTGCTGGCCATGGGGACGGCATCGGTGCTGGCCGTGTCGCTGGCCGTCGTGCACGACCGCGGGCTGCTCCGGTTCGCGTCCGTCTGGCGCACCGTGGGCTGCGCCCTGGTCATGGTCACCCTCTTTGCGGCAGCGATCCCCTTCACCACCACCGACGGCTTCGAGTGGAACCTGTGGCTGGTCCTCGAGCTGGCCGCAGCCGGCGTGGCCACCGCCGGCGCTGTCGTCCTCGCCCGGGGGAACGCCCGCTGGGAGCCGCTCGCAGCAGTCGGCATCCTGGTCTTCTCGGTGCTGATGGTGCTGTGGGACACCGGGACCGACACCTCGACCGTGGGTCCCGAGGACTGGGCCCACGCGGCGGTCGGCGTAGCGGCGTACGTCGTGGTCGCCGTCGGGCTCGCCGTCCTCGGCACCCTGCGCGACAACCCCGTGCTGACCGTGATCGCCATGATCGCGCTCGTCGTCTTCACGACCTTCCAGAGCTTCGCGGTCTTCGCCGCGATCATCCAGGGCGCCTGGCTCTTCGTCGTCCTCGGCCTGGTGTTCCTGGGCACCGGGTTCCTCTTCGACCGCGCCCGTCGCGGGATCTCCGCCAACCTCGAAGGAGCCTGAGTCATGAACCGCGTGCTCACCGTCGCCGTCGTCGCTGCCAGCCAGGCCCTCCTGGTCGCCGTGGCCGTCGCACCGCAGATCTCGGCCCGGACCACCGGCGAGACGCACACCTTCCGCGTCGAGCCCGTCGACCCGATCGATCCCTTCCGCGGGGCCTACGTCACCCTCGGCTACCCCGACCTGGCGCCCGACCCGTCGTCGAGCGGCCGGGGCGACCAGGGCGGCCAGGGGGCCCTGGACGACGGGGAGAGCGGCACCGTCTACGTCACGCTCGCCGAGAAGGACGGGCACAGCGTCGCCCGGGACTACCTGCGGGAGCGGCCGGACTCGGGCGACTACCTGACCTGCGACGACTCCGGCTGGCAGCTCCGCTGCGGCATCGAGAGCTGGTTCCTGCCGCAGGACGAGGCCGCCGCGATGCAGCAGGCGCTCCGGGACGGGGCGGTGGCCGAGGTGCGGATCGACTCCCGTGGCCACGCCGCGCTCATGGACGTCCGCGCGGAGTGACTCAGCGGGCCGAGAACCGGACCCGGTACGTCACCTCGTCGTCCACGGCACCGGCGACGTTGTCGACCGTGATCTCCCGCGGGAGCCCCTGCCTCGTCCAGGTCACCTCCACGGAGTCGGCCCGCGCCTGTGCCTGGCGCAGCATCCGGAAGAGCCGGTCGGCGCCGTAGCCCTTGACCCGGCGCACCTGCGGGTCGTCCTCGATCGTGGTCACCAGCTGGGTGCCGTCGTCGTACACCTCGGTCCGCAGCGCCGGTCGCGGCGCACAGAAGCAGGAGATGCTCACCCGGGTCACGTACTCCTCGATGCCGCGCGACCGCCACCGCTCCCACGCGCGCACGAGCTGGGTGTCGTCGCCGGCGCGCGGGACGAAGGGCTCGACCGGGATCGGCACCGGGTCGGCGTCCGCGCCCGCACGGGCCGTCGCGGGGGTCAGGGTCAGGACGCTGGCCAGCAGCACCGCAGCGGCACCGCCCGTGGTCAGGCCTCGGGTCGTCAGGATCATGGTGCTCCGACGTGCCCGACCCCGTGGCCGGTTCCGAACGACATCTCGGTCAGCCGCCGGCGACGGCCGGGATGACCGAGACCTGGGTGCCGTCGGGCGTCGCCGTGTCGAGGTTGTCGAGGAAGCGCACGTCGTCGTTGCCGACGTAGACGTTGACGAACCGGCGCAGGGCGCCCGCCTCGTCGAGGATGCGGCCCCTGATCCCCGCGTAGCGGGCGTCGAGGTCGTCGAGCACCTCGGCCAGGGTCGCGCCCGAGGCGCTCACCTCGGACTCGCCGCCGGTGTAGGTGCGCAGGATGGTGGGGATGCGGACGGAAACGCTCACGGGTGGGATCTCCTCGTGGGGTGCGGGTCAGACGATGCCGGCGGCCGTGAAGGCACCGTACGACGGGTCGATGGTGGCGCGGGGACCCACGTGGTCGGCGACCGCGTCGAGGGTCTTGAGGCCCATGCCGGTGTTGATGACGACGGTCTCCAGGCTCGGGTCGAGCTGGCCGCTCTCGACGAGCTTCTTGAGCACCCCGACCGTCGTGCCGCCGGCGGTCTCGGTGAAGATCCCCTCGGTGCGGGCCAGGAGCAGGATCCCCTCGCGCACTTCGTCGTCGCTGATGTCCTCCACCGCGCCACCGGTGGCGCGGCAGATGTCGAGGACGTAGATGCCGTCGGCGGGGTTGCCGATCGCGAGGCTCTTGGCGATGGTGYCCGGCTTGACCGGGCGGATCGCGTCCACGCCGGCCTTGTAGGCCACCGAGACCGGCGAGCAGCCGGTCGCCTGGGCGCCGTACACCTTGTAGGGCGTGTCCTCGACCAGCCCGAGGGTGAKGAGCTCCTGGAAGGCCTTGTGCACCTTGGTGAGCTGGGACCCGGAGGCGACCGGGATGACGATCTGCTCGGGCAGCCGCCAGCCGAGCTGCTCGGCGATCTCGTAGCCCAGCGTCTTGGAGCCCTCGGCGTAGAAGGGACGGACGTTGACGTTCACGAACGCCCAGCCCTCCTCCTCGCCGGCGATCTCGGAGGCGAGCTTGTTGACGTCGTCGTAGTTGCCGTTCACCGCGACGAGGTTGTCGGTGTAGACGGCCGAGTTGACCTGCTTGGGCTTCTCGAGGTTGCTCGGGATGAAGACCACGGTCTTGATCCCGGCGCGGGCACCGGCGGCGGCGACGGCGTTGGCCAGGTTGCCGGTGGAGGGGCAGGCGAAGACCTTGGCGTCCAGCTCGATGGCCGCGCTCAGGGCGCAGGCCACGACGCGGTCCTTGAACGAGTTGGTCGGGTTGGTCGAGTCGTCCTTGACCCACAGGTTGTCGATGCCGAGCTCGCGGCCGAGGTTGTCGGCCTTGAGGAGCCGGGTGAAGCCGGGCTCGGTGTTCCTGCTCTGCTCGATGTCGTCGGGCACCGGCAGCAGCGCCTTGTAGCGCCAGATGTTGCGCGGCCCGGCGGCGATCTCCTCGCGGGTGACCGTGGGGAAGTCGTAGGAGACCTCGAGGGGGCCGAAGCACTCCGGACAGGCGTAGAACGGACCGAGCTCGACCTCGTGGCCGCACTCGCGGCAGGCGAGGGCCCGGGCGTTGCCGAAGGCCCCCTCGCGCAGCGTGTGGCCGGTGGTGGCGGTGTTTTCCGCGACAGCAGTCATGACGTCCTCCTTCTCATCGACCCCGGGCGGCTTTCGCACCGGGACGGAATTGGCACCGTTTCCGCGACTGCCGCTGTGGCAGGAGGTTCGCGGCGGTTGCCGGGACGTCGTAGGGCCGTTCCCTCAGTCCCTCGTGATGAGGTCTCTAGGTTAGACACGGCGTCTCAGCATGTGCACATCGAGTCCACATGCTGGAGCGGGTGGGGGGATCGCCTCAGACGGCGAGCGCGGACACGTCCGCGGTGAGCTGGCGCAACAGGTCGAGCACCCCGTCCGGGCCCGGTACGACGACGTCGGCCAGCGGCACCAGGGCCGACTGCTCGTCCGACGCGGCGGCCACCAGCAGCGTCGGCAGGCCCTGCTCACGCAGGGCGGTGACGGCCTCGAAGGCTTCCACGTCGCCCAGGTCGTCCCCGGCGAAGAGGAACCCGCCGGCCGACTGCTCGCGCACGAGGGTCTCGACCGCGTGCCCCTTGTGCATCCCGTCGGAGCGCACCTCGATGACGTTGCGGCCGGGCTCCACGACCAGACCGTGCTCGGCCGCGAGCTCGCGCATGGGCGGCAGGAGGCGCTCGAAGGCCGCCGAGGCGTCCTCGAGCCGGCGGGTGTGCACCGCGACGGCCAGGCCCTTCTCCTCCACGTGGGCCCCGCCGGCGTCGGCCCGACGCAGCAGGCCCGGGAGCTCGCGCTCGAAGGTGGAGAGCCCGTGCGGCGGTCGGGGCGAGATGACGCGGCGGCTGGTCGAGGACCAGCGCTCGTTGCCGTACTGGCCGAACAGGAAGAGCTGCTTGCCGTGGTCGGCGATCGCGTCGCCCACCTCGTCGAGGCCGCCGAGGGCCAGCGCCTGGCGGGCCGGGCGACCGGTGACCACCGCGATGGCGCGCACGACGTCGCTCAGCGCGACCAGGACCTCGGGCGCGTCGGGGTGGATGTGGGCCTCGCTCGGCTCGTCCACGATCGGCRACAGCACGCCGTCGAAGTCGAGGCCGACCACGACCTGGTCGGCGGCGGCCACCAGGGCGTCGTACCGGTCACGTGCTGCGGGGGAGGTGAACTCCATGGTCCTCAGCCAACCACGGATCGTTGAACCAGGGACAACCCGATCGACCCGTCGGGGTGGACGACCCGCGTCAGGCCGCGTCGGCGGTGAGGATGATGGTCAGCCGGTCCATGCGCATCGGCTCGACCGCGGGAGCGGTCCGCTGGATGCCCAGGTCGAGGGCGAGCAGCTTGGCGGCGGCCTCGAGGCGCGCCGGGTAGTAGACCGTGGAGGCCGGGATGATGCCCTGCCAGTTGTCCTCACCGACGACCTGCCAGCCGACCTGGGTGGCCTTGGCGGCGGTGCCGGCCGCGAGCCCCCTGATGCCCGAGTTGTTGTAGACCTCGACGTAGACCTCGCCCCGCTTGACCTGCGGCTTGGGCTTCTTGGTGGGGGTGGGCGCCGGAGCCGGCGGGACCACCTCGGGAGCGGGCGTCTCGGTGACGGGGGCCGAGGCGGTGGTGACCTTCTCCTCCGTCGGCTCCTGGTCGGAGGTGGCGACGAAGGCGAAACCGGCCATCGCCACGGCGATGATGCTCAGCATCACCAGGGGCGAGGGGAAGGCCACGCCGCGCTCGTCGCGACGCAGGCGGGCCGAGGAGCGAGGAGACCGGGACGGGGAAGAGGCGGTCATCGCTGGATCAGAGCTCGAAGCCGAGGCGTCGGGCCGAGCGCTGGCGCTGGCGGGAGGCGCGGAGGCGACGGAGCCGGCGGACCAGCAGCGGGTCGGCCTCGAGGGCCTCGGGCCGGTCGATGAGGGCGTTGAGCACCTGGTAGTAGCGCGTCGAGGACATGTCGAACTTCTCGCGGACGGCCTGCTCCTTGGCGCCGGCGTACTTCCACCAGTGCCGCTCGAACTCGAGGATGTCGCTGTCGCGCTGGGTCAGGCCCGGGGCGCTCTGCTCGCGACCCGGCTCGTGCGCGCCGGGCTGCTGGACGGCGTCGGCCATGTCGGTCTCCTTCGAAGGACTGCTGTGACACCACTGTAGGTGACGAACCACAGCGATGTCATTCGCTCGCGGCGAGTCGCGCCGGCTTGCGGCGCTGCGGTGCAGTAACGACCCCCCGGAGGGGTGCTGCGCGGCTCGCTAGGGTGAGCGGTGTGACCACTCCAGGCCGCGCCGACCTCGTGATCGTCGCCAACAGGCTCCCCGTCGACCGCGTGACCAACCCCGACGGCAGCACCGGCTGGCGACGGTCCCCCGGCGGTCTGGTGACCGCCCTCGAGCCGGTGATGCGCGCCAACGACGGCGCCTGGATCGGCTGGCCGGGCTCCCCGGACGACGACCTCGAGCCCTTCGTCGAGGACGGCCTCCAGCTGGTGCCGGTGCACCTGAGCGCCCGCGAGATCGAGGAGTTCTACGAGGGGTTCTCCAACGGCACCCTGTGGCCGCTCTACCACGACGTGGTCGCCAAGCCGGAGTTCCACCGCGAGTGGTGGGACTCCTACGTGACGGTCAACCGGCGCTTCGCCGAGAAGAGCGCCGCGGTGGCCGCCGAGGGCGCCACGGTCTGGATCCAGGACTACCAGCTCCAGCTGGTGCCGCAGATGCTGCGCGACCTGCGACCGGACCTGCGCATCGGCTTCTACCTCCACATCCCGTTCCCGCCGGCCGAGCTCTTCAGCCAGCTGCCGTGGCGTCGCCAGATCCTCGAGGGGCTGCTCGGCGCCGACCTCATCGGCTTCCAGCTCGCCGGCGGAGCGGGCAACTTCGTGCGCCTGGTCCGCCACCGGGTCGGCCACAAGACCCACCGCGACCTCGTCTACCTGCCCGACGGCCGGAGCGTGAAGGCCGCGGCGTTCCCGATCTCCATCGACACCGCCGGGTTCGAGGAGCTCGCCCGGTCCGAGGGCGTCCAGGAGCGGGCGGCCGAGATCCGCGAGGCCCTCGGCAACCCCCGCAAGGTCTTCCTCGGCATCGACCGCCTCGACTACACCAAGGGCATCGTGGCCCGCCTCCGCGCGTTCGGCGAGCTGATCGCCGAGGGCAAGCTCGACGTCGAGGACGCGGTGTTCGTGCAGGTCGCCACGCCGTCGCGCGAGCGAGTGGAGCAGTACCGGATCCTGCGCGACGACATCGACCGGCTGGTGGGCCGCCTCAACGGCGACCTCGGCCAGATCGGCAAGCCGGCGATCTCCTACCTCCACTCCTCCTACCCGCGCGAGGAGATGGCCGCGCTCTACCGGGCGGCCGACATCATGGTCGTCACGCCCTTCCGCGACGGCATGAACCTCGTCGCCAAGGAGTACGTCGCGTGCCGCTACGACTCCGACGGCGCCCTGGTGCTCTCCGAGTTCGCCGGCGCCGCCGACGAGCTGCGGCAGGCCTGGCTGGTCAACCCCTACGACATCAACGGCATCAAGCAGGCACTCCTCGACGCGTTCCACGCCGAGCCGAAGGAGACGACCCGACGGATGCGGGCCATGCGCAAGACGGTCGTCGAGCACGACGTCTCCTCGTGGGCCGGGAAGTTCCTCGACGAGCTGGCCGCAGGACAGCTCGAGCACGACAAGAGCGTGCGGCCCGCCCGCCGGAGCTGACCCGCCCCGGCCGGGCGACCCCCACGCGATCGGCTCAACGGGTGGTCGGGTGCGGCAGCGGCGACTGGCCCTGCGAGGTCATGATCTCCTCGATCGTGGCGCGCAGGTCGGGACCGATGGCGCCCCAGTCGTCCTCGTACCCGTAGACGTCGTGGAGCTGCTCGGTCGAGCGCTGACCGGCGAGGATGTCGACGTCCCACGGCGTGATCAGGCCGGGGTGCACGACACCCACGGCCTCGGACACCTTGAGCAGGTCGCGCCTCAGCGAGCGGATGTAGTTGGCGGCACGCACGCTCTTGAGCTCGACGTCGAGGCCGAAGGTGTAACGAGGGTTCTGGGTGGCGATCCCGACCGGGCAGTGGTCGGTGTGGCACTTCTGGGCCTGGATGCAGCCGATCGCCATCATCGCCTCGCGCCCCACGTTGACCATGTCGGCGCCGAGCGCGAACGCGACCACGGCGTTCTCGGGGACGCCGAGCTTGCCGGCGCCGATGAAGGTGACGTCGTCGGTGAGGCCGGCGGCGGCGAAGCGCCGGTAGACCTCGCTGAACGCGATCCGGAACGGGTAGGCCACCGAGTCCGCGAAGATCATCGGCGCCGCGCCGGTACCGCCCTCGCCACCGTCGATGTTGACGAAGTCGACGCCCCGCCCGCCGGCGGCCATCGCCTCGACCAGCTGGTCCCAGAGCGTCATGTTGCCGACCGCCGACTTCACGCCCACGGGCAGCCCGGTGGCGTCGGCGACGGTCTCGACGAAGTCGAGCATCGAGTCGACGTCGTCGAAGACCTCGTGGCGGCTCGGCGAGGCGCAGTCCTTGCCCTCCGGGATGCCGCGGATCTCGGCGATCTCGGCGCTGACCTTCTCCCCCGGCAGCATCCCGCCGAGCCCGGGCTTGGCGCCCTGGGAGAGCTTGATCTCGATGGCGCGCACCGGGGCCGACTGCACCAGGTCGACCAGGCGCGACAGCTCGAAGCGACCCCGGTCGTCGCGGCAGCCGAAGTAGCTGGTGCCGATCTGGAAGACGATGTCCCCGCCGTTGCGGTGGTACGACGACAGGGCGCCCTCGCCGGTGTTCTGCAGGCAGCCCGCCATGGCCGCGCCCTTGTTGAGCGACTCGATCGCCTTGCCGGACAACGAGCCGAAGCTCATCCCCGAGATGTTGACCACCGAGGCCGGGCGGAAGGCGTGGCGGCGCCCCCGGGCGGCGCCCATCACCTTGGCGCTCGGCAGCGCGATCTCGTCGTCGGCGTGGGGCAGGGTCGCCGCGCCCGGACCCATGAAGGTGCGGTGCTTGATGATCGGGTAGCCCTCGACGTGCTCCATGTCGTTGTCGGTGCCGAACCCGAAGTAGTTGTTCTCCAGCTTGGAGCTGGCGTAGATCCAGCTGCGCTGGTCGCGGCTGAAGGGCCGCTCCTCGTCGTTGCTGGTGACGATGTACTGCCGCAGCTCGGGTCCGAAGCGCTCGAGGAAGAAGCGCAGGTGACCCACGACCGGGAAGTTGCGGAGGATGGCGTGACGGCGCTGGGTGACGTCGTGCACGACCGTGYCGGCGACGGCGGCCGCCCCGAGGGCGGCGAGGTTCCACTTCATGGGTCGTGTCTAGCCGGACGCCGCCCCCGGGGCAACATCCCCCGGGGCGTGGTGACCCGGCGTATCTTTCGCCCCATGGACCTCCTCCCACCGAAGCCCGACCAGCTGGTCGCGGCGGCGGGCAACATCGCCCACAAGGTGCTGTACGGCGGACTCGCCGACCTGCGGCCGATGCCGCGCACGCTGATCGACGACGGAGAGCTGCGCGAGGTCTACCACTACCGACCGGCGGCCGCGGTCCGTGAGTCCGGCGACCCGGTCCTGCTCGTGACGCCGCTGGCGGCGCCCGCACTCTGCTACGACCTGAGGCGGGGCTGCTCCCTGGTGGAGCACTTCATCTCCCTCGGCCGGCGCACCTACCTCGTGGAGTACGGCCAGGTCTCGTTCCGCAACCGCACCCTCGGCATGGAGCACTGGGTCGACGAGGTCCTCCCCCGCGCGATCCAGGAGGTCTCGGCGCACGCCGGTGGGCGACCGGTGCACGTGGTCGGCTGGAGCCTGGGCGGCATCTTCGCCATGCTCACCGCGGCCGACCAGCCCGACCTCCCCATCGCCTCCCTCACCGTCCTCGGCTCCCCCGTCGACGTGAAGAAGGTTCCGCTGGTGGCGCCGGTGCGACCACTGCTCAACTTCACCGACGGCCGCGGCCTGCTCACGCGCAGCTACCGCGCGCTGGGCGGGGTCCCGCAGCCGCTGGTCAACTGGGTCTTCACCGCCGCGTCGGCGCAGAAGGTCGTCACCAAGCCGATCGCGGTGCTGACGCACCTCGACGACGCCGACTACCTGGCGCAGCTCGAGGCGGTGGACCGCTTCATGTCCAACATGATCGCCTACCCCGGCCGGACCTTCGGTCAGCTCTACCACCGCTTCGTCAAGAACAACTCGCTCGCCCGCGGGGCCATGCAGCTCGGCGACCGGAGCATCGAGCTGTCGGCGATCACCGCGCCGGTCCTGGTCTTCGGCGGCGCCAACGACGGCATCGCGCCCGTGGCCGCAGTACGCCCGGTGCTGCCGCTCCTCAGCGGCTCGCAGGAGGTGCGCTTCGAGATCGTCCCCGGCGGACACCTCGGCATGCTCACCGGACGCGCCGCGCGGGGCTCGACCTGGCGGGTGATGGAGGAGTGGATCGAGCAGTGGTCGAGCGACGAGCCGCCCGCGCGGGGGACGAGGAAGAAGCAGTCCGCCACGAAGAGCCTGGCCAGCAAGCGGACCACCGCCCCCAAGAAGCCGCCCGCGATCCGCAAGACCACGACCCGCCGGCCCCCCTTCCGTGGCGTCACCCCCTCCTCCGACGCCATCGGCGCCAACCCGGACCGCCGCTACGGATCGTCCGGGTCGCGCTCGCTCGGCACCTGAACGGCGCGGCGGCCCTAGAGTCGCGCCATGGAAGAGACCCGCGCCCTGCCGCGCAGCGTGCGCTGGGGCTAC
This sequence comes from Nocardioides sp. P4_G4, assembly GCF_056401085.1. Classification (NCBI taxonomy): domain Bacteria; kingdom Bacillati; phylum Actinomycetota; class Actinomycetes; order Propionibacteriales; family Nocardioidaceae; genus Nocardioides; species Nocardioides sp. P4_G4. The sequence goes on along the minus strand of NZ_JBFUKA010000005.1, from coordinate 26,534 downwards.
GGGTCCGGCTCGGTCGCCACCGGCGCCTTCGGCACCGTGCCCGGCCTGATGCTGCTGCCCTACCTCACCGACACGCTCGGCATCGCAGCGCTCTGGGCGGGCCTGATCGTCTTCGCCCCCAAGGCCTGGGACGTGCTGCTCAACCCGGTCGCCGGACGGATCAGCGACCGCACCGTCGACCCTGCGGGGCCGCGCCGGCCCTGGTTGCTGCGGGCCGGGGTGATGCTCGCGGGCGCGTTCGCGCTGATCTTCGCCGGACCCGACCTGGACTCGCGGGTGCTCGAGGCCGGCTGGGTGCTGGTCTTCTTCGTGCTGGCCGCGACGGCGTACGCCTTCTTCCAGGTGCCGTACGTCGCGATGCCGGCCGAGATCACGTCGTCGTACGACGAGCGGACGCGGCTGATGACCGCCCGCGTCGCGATCCTCGCCTTCACGATCATGCTGGCCGGGGCGACCGCGCCGGTGATCCGCGACGCCGTCGGCGGCCGGGACGGCTACCGGGTGATGGGCGTGGTGATGGCGGTCCTCATCGCCGTCGGCGTCATCGCGGCGTACGTCGGGACGCGGCGCGCGCCGATCGGGGCGGTCGCGGCGGGTGCCGGCTCGCTGCGTGAGCAGCTGCGGATCGTGGGCAGGGCCCGCGACTTCCGGCGGCTGCTGACGACCTTCGTCCTCCAGGCACTGGCGACGGGCTGCATGCTCGCCGGCGTCGACTACCTCGCCACCGACGTGCTCGGGCGGACCGGCGCCTCGACGATCCTCTTCGTCTGCTTCGTCGGCCCCGCGCTCGTGCTCACCCCCCTCTGGGCGCGGTACGGCGCCCGGGTCGGCAAGCAGCGCGGGTACGTCGTCTCGTCGCTGCTCCTGGCCACCGGGGCGGCCCTCGCCGTGCTGGCACCGGTCGCACCTCCTGCGGTGACGTTCGCGGCGACCGGACTCGTCGGCGTGGGCTACGCCGGCTGCCAGGTCTTCCCGATGGCGATGCTGCCGGACGCCGCCGCGACCGACGCCGCCCGGACCGGCGAGAACCGCGCCGGCGTCTACACCGGGGTCTGGACCGCCGGGGAGACCCTCGGGCTCGCGATGGGTCCGGCCGTCTTCGCGGTCGTGCTGGCCCTCGGCGGCTACGTCTCCTCCGAGGGCGGCGACGTCACCCAGCCCGACTCCGCGGTCACCGCGATCACCCTCGGGTTCTCGCTGCTGCCCGCCGCCCTGACCCTGCTCAGCCTGCTCTGGCTGCGGCGCTACACCCTCGATGCGGACGCCGTCGCCCGCGCGACCACGGAGGCCCCCGCATGAGTCCCTTCGACGAGATCCGCGAGCGCCTGGGCGCGATGCAGGCGGGCGACCTGCCCGTCCACGGCGGCCGCACCCTCGCCTACGTGTACGACGGCGGCGACGCCGAGGTGGACCGGATCGGCCGGGACGCGGTCGCGGCGTACGCCGGGTCCAACGCCCTCGACCCGACCGCCTTCCCCAGCCTGCTGCAGATGGAGAACGAGCTCGTCGGCGTCGCCTGCGGGCTGCTCGACGCCCCCGGGTCGGCCGTGGGGACGGTGACGTCCGGGGGCACCGAGTCGATCCTGCTGGCGGTGCAGGGCGCCCGCGACTCGCGGCCCGGGATCGAGCGGCCGACGATGGTGCTGCCCGCCACGGCGCACGCGGCGTTCCACAAGGCGGCGCACTACTTCGGTGTCGAGGCCGTGCTGGTCCCGGTGGGCGAGGACTTCCGCGCCGACCCGGTCGCGACGGCCGCGGCCATCGACGAGCGCACGGTGCTCGTGGTGGCCAGCGCGCCGTCGTACGCCCACGGGGTCGTGGACCCGGTGACGGAGATCGCCGCGGCCGCCCGCGCGGCCGGCGTGCGCTGCCACGTCGACGCCTGCATCGGCGGCTGGGTGCTGCCGTACGCCGCCCGGCTGGGGCGGCCGGTGACGCCGTGGACGTTCGCCGTCGAGGGCGTCACCTCGATCAGCGTGGACACCCACAAGTACGCGTACGCCCCCAAGGGCACCTCGCTGCTGCTGCACCGCGACGCGTCGCTGCGCAAGCCGCAGTTCTTCGCCTCGGCCGCGTGGCCCGGCTACACGATGCTCAACCAGACGACCCAGTCCACCCGCTCCGGAGGACCGATCGCCGGCACCTGGGCGGTGGTCACCGCGATCGGAGACGACGGCTACCTGCGACTGGCGGACCAGGTCTTCGAGGCCGTCGACCGGATCGTCGCCGTGATCGAGGAGGTGCCCGCGCTGCGCGTCGTCGTACCGCCCGAGTCCACGTTGGTGGCGCTGGCCACCGACGGCTCGTGCGACCCCTTCACGCTCACCGACGAGATGGTCGCGCGAGGCTGGTACGTCCAGCCACAGCTGTCGTACGGCGGCCGACCGGCCAGCGTGCACCTCTCGGTGAGCGCGGCCACGCTCGCCGGCCTCGACGACTTCACGACCGCGCTGCGGGGGTCGGTCGCCGCCGCCCAGGCGGCCGGTCCGGTCGCGGTCGACGAGGGGGTGGTGGCCTTCATCGAGTCGCTGGATCCCGCGACGCTGGGCGACGAGGACTTCGACGGCCTGCTGGCCGCGTCCGGGCTGGTGGGCGAGTCCGCCGACGGGTCGCTCGCCCTGCCGGAGCGGATGGCGGCGGTCAACGCGATGCTCGACGTGGCGTCCCCGGCCATGCGCGAGGCGCTGCTCGTCGCCTTCCTGGACCGGCTGTCGCGACCGGTGCGCTGAGCCTGCCCGTCCCGCTCACCGGCTAGCGTCGGCGGCGTGACGACGTTGCAGGCACTCGTGGACTCCGGACTCGTGGCGGCCGACTGGGCGCAGGCCCTGGCGCCGGTGGAGTCGAGGATCGAGGCCATGGGCCGCTTCCTGCGCGACGAGATCGCGGCGGGTCGCGGCTACCTTCCGGACGGCGACCACGTGCTGCGGGCCTTCCAGCGACCGCTGGCCGACGTACGGGTGCTGGTGGTCGGCCAGGACCCCTACCCGACGCCGGGCCACCCGATCGGGCTGTCCTTCGCCGTGGCGCCCGACGTGCGCCCGGTGCCGCGGTCGCTGGCCAACATCTACACCGAGCTCGAGGCCGACCTCGGGATCGCGAAGGCGGCGCACGGCGACCTCACCGCCTGGGCCGACCAGGGCGTGATGCTGCTCAACCGGGTCCTCACCGTGGCCCCCGGCCAGGCCGCGTCGCACCGCGGTCGCGGCTGGGAGGAGGTCACCGAGCGGGCGATCCACGTGCTGGCCGACCGGGGCGGGCCGTGCGCGGCCATCCTGTGGGGCCGCGACGCCCAGTCGCTCAAGCCGATGCTGGGACCGATCCCGTGGGTCGAGTCGGCCCACCCGTCCCCGCTGTCGGCGTCCCGCGGCTTCTTCGGCTCGCGGCCGTTCTCGCGCGTCGACCGGCTGCTCGAGGAGCAGGGCGGGTCTGCCGTGGACTGGCGGCTCCCGGCGCAACCCCCGGGGTAGCCCTGGGTAGTCCGTGACGAACGGACGCCTCCGGGGGCAGGATCGAGGTCCGACCGTCACGGACTACCCCGCGGGGATGGAAACTATTTGAAAGTTGAACTACTATGGACGACATGACGACCCGGATGCCCGCCCTGTACATCGGCCACGGCGCTCCCCCGCTGCTCGACGACCCCACCTGGTCGGGGCAGCTCGCGGCGTGGGCGAGCGACCTCCCGCGCCCGACCGCGATCCTGATCGTCAGCGCGCACTGGGAGTCCGCACCCGTCAGCCTCAGCGCGAGTGGAGCACCGCTGGTCTACGACTTCGGCGGCTTCGACGCGAAGTACTACCGGATGACGTACGAGACCCCCGACGCCACCGCGCTGGCCCGGCGCATCGCGGGCCTGATGCCCCGCAGCGAGCCGGTCCACCAGCACGCCGAGCGCGGCCTGGACCACGGGGCGTGGGTGCCGCTGCGGATCATGTACCCCGCGGGCGACGTCCCCGTCCTGCAGATGTCGCTGCCGACCCAGGACCCGGTCCGGTTGATGAGGCTGGGTGAGCGGCTCCGGCCGCTGCGCGACGAGGGCGTGCTCATCATCGGCTCCGGCTTCCTCACCCACGGCCTGCCGTTCCTCACCGACTGGAGCCTGGACGCGACGGCGCCCGGCTGGTCGGTCGACTTCGACCTCTGGGCCGCCGACGCGCTGGCCCGCGGCGACGTCGACGAGCTCGCGGCGTACGCGTCGAGGGCCCCGGGGATGCCGTACGCCCACCCGACGGTCGAGCACTACACGCCGCTCTTCGTCACCCTCGGCGCCGCGACGACGCCCGACGAGCCCGGCACCCAGGTCATCGACGGCTACTGGATGGGCCTGTCCAAGCGGTCGCTGCAGGTCGCCTGACCGGCCCCTCGCGGCCCACGGGGCGGCGTCACAGGTCGCGGTCACTAGTCTCACTGGGATGAAGGTCCTCTCGATCCAGTCCTCGGTCGCCTACGGCCACGTCGGCAACTCCGCGGCGGTCTTCCCGCTGCAGCGACTCGGCCACGAGGTGTGGCCGGTGTCCACCGTCGTCTTCTCCAACCACACCGGGTACGGCGCGTGGCGCGGACCGCTGCTCGCGCCCACCGACGTCGCCGACGTCATCACCGGCATCGAGGACCGGGGCGTGCTGGGTGACGTCGACGCGGTGCTGTCGGGCTACCAGGGCGGGGCCGGCATCRCCGACGTCATCCTCGACGCGGTCGCGCGGGTCAAGGCGGCCAACCCGGCGGCGACGTACACCTGCGACCCGGTGATGGGCAACGCCACGTCGGGCTGCTTCGTCGACCCGGCCATCCCCCCGATCATCCGCGAGCGGGTGGTCCCGGCGGCCGACGTGATCACGCCCAACCAGTTCGAGCTCGGCTTCCTGACCGACACCGAGCCGCGCACCCTCGAGGAGACGCTGGACTCGGCGGACCTCGCGATGGCGATGGGTCCCTCGACCGTGCTCGTCACCAGCGTCGAGCGACCGGACGCCCCGGCCGACACCATCGAGATGATGGCGGTGACCCGTGAGGGTGCCTGGATCGTGCAGACCCCGCGCCTGCCGATGAAGGCCAACGGCTCCGGAGATGTGACGGCCGCGCTCTTCACCGCACACCTGCACACCACCGGCTCGCCGGCGCAGGCCCTTGCCGCGACCGTGAGCTCCGTCTTCGACCTGCTGCAGGCCACGCTCGACTCCGGGGAGCGCGAGCTGCGGCTGATCCAGGCCCAGGACGCCTTCGCGCACCCGCGCCTGCAGTTCGAGGTCACGCAGGTCCGCTGAGCGGCGGGCCCTCGGGGCGCGCAACGGCTCAACGCAGCTCGAGGTCCCAGGTGATCAGGCACCGGCGGTCGTCGCGGACGGCGTGCGCGGCCGCCGCCACCCAGGGGTGGAGCTCCCAGATGCTCATCGGTTCGCCGGGCGTGGCAGGAGCGGTCTCACCCACGTTCTCGTCCGGGCTCACCTCGGCGACGAGCTCGCGGCAGTCGCGGACGGTGAAGCCGGCGTCGAGGGCGGCGCGCAGGTGGGAGGAGGTCGCGTGGTCCCACGAGGGGATGAACCCGATCGTCCCGTCGGCGGCCTCCTCGAGGATCGGTGACAGCGAGCTCCCCGGGAAGTAGCCGCGCACGTCGGACACCAGGAACCGACCGCCGGGACGTAGCACCCGCGCCGCCTCGGCGAACACCGGGCCGAGGTCCTCCACGTGTGCCATCGCCAGCGCGTTGACCACCACGTCGACGGACCCGTCCCCCACCGGGAGCCGGGCCATGTCGGCCTCCTCGAACCGCACGTGCGGAAGGGCCTCCCGGGCACGGGCGAGCATCTCGGGCGAGGTGTCGCAGCCAACGACTGAGTGACCACGCGCAACGAGGTGGCCGGTGTAGCGGCCGGTCCCGCACGCGGCGTCCACGGCGACCCCCGGCGCGACCTCGTCGAGCCACGGCAGCAGCACGCCCTCGTCGAGGGCGAAGAACGGGTTGCCGGGACCGTCGTAGCGACCGGCCCAGGCGGCGTACCCCTCGACGGACGAGATGGCTCGCACCTCGACGCCCTCCCCCAGCTCGTCGGCGCGGTCGAGCAGGCTCCGCACCTCGGCGATCCGGGCCGCGGTGAAGTCGCGGTCGTGCTCGCCGGCGAAGGCGCGCATCAGGGCGGCGCCCTCGATGCCGAGGAGGTAGGCGAGCGGGTGCTGGAAGATGGTGGTCACCCTGCCAGCCTTCTGACGCGAGGCACGGACTGCAACCGGATTGTGCTCAGTAGGACTTCCCGTCGGCGTATCGCTGACGTCGCGACGCGCGCCCCTTCCCGCGGTTGCGCGCCTTGAAGGTGGGTAGCTGCGAGTCACAGTTGGGACAGACCAGCCGCAGGTTGGACCTCGCGTTGTTGCCCGAGTCCCCGTCCACATGGTCGAGCACCAATCGCAACGGGAGGCCCCGCCAGACGGATGCGCCGCCGCAGACAGCGCAAAGACCGCCCTGCTCTCGGACGATGTGGTCCCGGATGTAGTGACCTCGGCCGGAGGAAGGAATGCCCACCCCCGTCTCGAGCCAGCGGGCCACGTTGACCGCCCGCTCGGCGGCGCGCTGGCACCGATTGCTGCAGAAGACCTTCTGGTGGCGCTTCGTGAGCTCCACCCCGCATCCGAGACAGGACATGGCCCGACGGTAGGTGCCACCACCGACAGTGGAGCCGCGTGAGAGATTCGAACTCTCGCAACCCAATTTACAAGATTGGTGCTCTACCCCTGAGCTAACGCGGCCTGCTGCCGTGACGCAGCGCGGGCAATCCTAGACGGACGACTGCTGCGAGAATGCGGGCATGTCCCTGCTCGACCAGCCGCACCACGACGGCTCCCCGCTCTTCGTGTCCGACGAGTCGCCGCGCCTCGGCGACATGGTCACCGTCCGGGTGCGGACCAGCGCGAGCGACCCGGTCGACGAGGTGTGGCTGCGGACGACGTACGACGCCGAGCCGGTCTACCACCCGATGGYCGCCACGACCGAGGGCGACGTGACCTGGTGGTCGGGCGAGCTGCCGGTGCACAACCCGGTCACGCACTACCGCTTCCTGCTCGTGCGCTCGGGCGGCAGCGGGCAGGGCGAGCAGGAGTGGCTCACCGCCGCCGGGGTGGTCGACATCGACCTCCCGGACGCCACCGACCACGTCCTCACCGCGTATGCCGCGGCACCCGACTGGGGTCGCGACGGCGTCGTCTACCAGGTGTTCCCCGACCGCTTCGCGCGCTCGGCCGCCGCGGCCGACCGGCCCACTCCGCCGTGGGCGGTGGCCGCCGACTGGGACGACGAGGTGGTCTTCGAGGGTCGCGACCCGCACACCCCCCTCCAACTCTTCGGCGGCGACCTGGACGGGCTCACCGAGCACCTCGACCACGTGGCGGAGGTGGGCGCCGACATCGTCTACACGACACCGGTCTTCCCCGGCGAGAGCAACCACCGCTACAACGCGACGACCTTCGACCACGTCGACCCGCTGCTCGGCGGGGACGAGGCCTACGAGCGGCTCTCCACGGCCGTGCACGACCGCGGCTGGCGGATCCTCGGCGACCTCACGACCAACCACACCGGCGACACCCACGAGTGGTTCACGCAGGCGGCCACCGACCCGACCGGCCCGACGCGGTCCTACTACTACTTCGAGTCCGACGGCTCCTACGCGAGCTGGATGGGCCACCACACGCTCCCCAAGGTCAACCACGGCGACCCGGACCTGCGGGCCGCCATGGTCGAGGGCCCCGACTCGGTGGTCGGGCGCTGGCTGCGTCCGCCGTACGACGTCGACGGCTGGCGCATCGACGTGGCCAACATGACCGGGCGGCTCGGCGCCCTCGACGTGGCGCACGAGGTGGCCCGCGCCACCCGGCGCACGGCCGCCGGCCTCCGCGACGACCCGCTGGTCATCGGCGAGCACAACCACGACGCCACCGGTGACCTGGACGGCGACGGCTGGCACGGGACCATGAACTACTCCGGCTTCTCCTGGCCGGTCTGGTCCTGGCTGCGCGACCCGGCCTCCCCGGCGCGCGCCTTCGGGCGCCCGGTGCAGGTCCCCCGCCGCGACGGCGGCACGGTCGTGGCCACCTTCCGGGCCTGGCACGCCTCCTTCGGCTGGCGGGCCACCAACCAGTCGTGGAACATCCTCGGCTCCCACGACTCGGCCCGGATCCGCACCCTGGTCGGGTCGCCGGAGGTGCACCGCGTCGCGGCCGGGCTCCAGTTCACGCTGCCCGGCGTGCCGATGGTGTTCGCGGGTGACGAGATCGGGCTCGAGGGCGTCAACGGCGAGGACGCGCGCCGCACCATGCCGTGGGACCGCCGGGCCGAGTGGGACACCGCGACGCTGACGACGTACTCCGAGCTGGCCCGCATCCGCCGTTCGTACGCCGCCCTGCGTCGCGGCAGCCTGCGCTGGGCGCACGTCGACGACGACACGATCGCCTACGTGCGCGAGCTGGCCGACCAGCGGCTGCTGGTCGTCGCCCGGCGTGCCGCCGGTCCGGCCTTCTCACTCCCCGGAGCCGCCCGCGGTACCCACTTGCTCGGCAGCGAGCCCGGCGGGTCCGACCTCGAGGCGGGCACCGGAGGGATCACGGTGCCCGAGGCCGCCACGGCGCGGGTGGACGTCTGGCTGCTCGACAGCTGACCGGGTGCGACACGGCCCGCGGGGAGTAGGTTGTGGGTCCATGGCCCTGCGCATCGTGGCGAGTCGTCCCGACCCGGCGATCGTGAAGCTGCCGTGGTCGACACCCCTGGAGGAGTGGACCGACGAGTACGTCGTCCCCCTGCCGCGCGGCCTGAGCCGCCACGTCGTCCGCATCGTCCGCCTCGGGGCGCGCACCTACGCGGTGAAGGAGACCCAGGAGGCCATCGCCTTCCGCGAGTACCGCCTGCTGCGCGACCTCCAGCGGGAGGGACTGCCCGCGGTGATGCCGCAGGGCGTCGTCGCCGGCCGGGTGGACGAGGACGGCGAGGAGCTGCCGGCGGCCCTGATGACCGAGCACCTGCGCTTCTCGCTCCCCTACCGCAGCCTCTTCTCGCACGGCATGACCGCCGACAACCTGCCCAGCCTCATCGACGCGATCGTGGTGCTGCTGGTCCGGCTGCACCTGTCGGGCTTCTACTGGGGCGACGTCTCGCTCTCCAACGTGCTGTTCCGGCGCGCCGCGGGCGACTTCGCGGCGTACCTCGTGGACGCCGAGACCGGCGAGCTGCACGACGACGTGAGCGCCCGGATGCGCGACCACGACCTCACCATCGGTTCCGAGAACATCTTCGCCGAGCTCATGGACCTCCAGGCCAGCGGAACGGTGGGCGAGGAGATCGACGGCTTCGCGATCATCTCCCGCCTCCGCGAGCAGTACGACAACCTCTGGGGCGAGCTGACCAGCGAGGAGGAGTTCACCGCCGACGAGATGTGGCGCATCGAGAGCCGGATCGGGCGGCTCAACGACATGGGCTTCGACGTCGACGAGCTGGACATCATCACCGACTTCGACGGCGACCGGGTGCGGATCCAGCCCAAGGTCGTCGAGCTCGGCCACCACCGCCGCGAGCTGCAGTCCCTCACCGGCATGAACGTGGAGGACAACCAGGCCAGGCGGCTGCTCAACGACCTGGCGTCCTTCACCGCCCACTACGACCTCGGGCGAGAGGACCGGCACCTCGTGGCCGGTCGCTGGATGACCCAGATCTACGAGCCGATCATGGAGATGATCCCCCGCGAGGCACGCGGCAAGCTCGAGCCGGCCGAGATCTACCACGAGATCCTCGTGCACCGCTGGTACCTCTCGGAGCGCGCCGGGCACGAGATCGGCATCTTCGAGACCGCCCGCGACTACATCGACAACGTGCTGACCAAGAAGCCCGACGAGCTCATCGCCGCGGACACCGACGTGGCCGGCGAGGCCTGACCGGAGGTCACTGGCCGCCGACCGGGACCACCTCGGTGGCCACGACGTCGCCGCCGGCGGGCTCCATCCGCAGCAGGAACGGCGCGTCCGGTCGCCGCCGGTGCGTCGCCGTCACACCGCACCCGTACGGTGCGTCCCCGAGGTGCGCCGCCAGCGGGTCGTCGTCGCCGGCACTCACGCACCGGTCGACGGCGAGGTAGGCGCCGTGGTCCACGAGCCCCCGCAGCCGCTCGCGGACGGCGGGTGTGGTCACGTGGCTCGACGGCACGATGCGGTTGCCCCCCGCGGCCGAGACGGCCCGCCTGGCGGTGGCCTCGGCGCTCGCGCCGACGTCGTCGTGCGTGCGGTAGCCGACCTCCCGGAGGTCCTCGGTGAGGCAGCGGGCGCCCGCGACGAAGCCGGGGACGCCGTACCACGCGAGGTCCTGGCAGAAGCGGGCCTCCTGGGTGCCGAGGATCGCCCGCCAGTGCGATCCGACCTTCTCGTAGAGCACCGCGTAGCCACCACCCGGGCAGGGGCTGTACCAGCCCTCGCCGGCCGACGCCCAGCCCGAGCCCGCGCCGGAGCGGGAGCCCTGGAACCGCTGCACGACCACGGTCGGGGACGTGGCGCAGCGGGGCCGGCTCCCGGCGTCGCGGAAGAGCACGTCGAGCCGGGCCCGCACGAACCTGCGGAGGTCGACCGGCGTGCCCCGGAGGCGCCGCTCGTCGCCACTGCCGCGCCTGACCTCGACGCCGTGCCCCGGGTAGTCGATGCGGGTGGCGGGCCGCTCGCCGGCATCCGGCGCCGCGGCGCCGGTCGGAGCCGGGGCGACCACCAGGACGGCAGAGCACGCCAGTGCGAGTGAGGCGATCGACGAGCGAGTGGTCATGGTTCCCCCTGGGTCGGCTCGACCACCGGCGGGTGGTCCTGCTGCTGGGACGCCTGCGGACCGCGGATCGGTTGCACGGACCTACCCTGCTCGCATGACGAGCCCCGCCCCGCGCCCCCTCGGGCCCGACGACATCGCCGCCTCGGTCACCCTCAGCGCGGAGGCCTTCGGAGACCTGCCCGCCGGCTTCACCCCGCCGACCCCGGAGTCGTGGCCGCCGCCCGGCCGTCATTCCTGGGGCACCTGGGACGGCGACCGTCTGGCGGCCCGCGTGATGGGCCGGGAGTACCACTCCTGGTGGCACGGCCGGCAGGTGCCGACCTGCGGCATCGCCGGGGTCGCGGTGGCCGCCGAGCACCGCGGCTCGGGCCTCCTCGACGACCTGATGGCGGCCGTCCTCGACGAGGGACTGCGCGAGCGGGGCGAGGTGCTCTCCACGCTCTACCCGACCGCGCCCGGCATCTACCGCCGCTACGGCTTCGAGGTCGTGACCAGCCTCCTCGAGGTCGAGCTGGCGACCGCGCGCCTCGCCCGGGTCACCGCCGACCCCGGCGTCACCCTCCGCCGGGCCACGGCCGCCGACGCGGACGACGTACGCCGCGTCTACACGACCTGGGCCGCGACCCACAACGGCCCGCTGACCCGTACCGGTCCCTCCTTCCCCACCGGCGACGACGAGCTGATCTCGTCCTTCACGGCCGTCACCCTCGCCGTGCTCACCGACGCGGTCGACGGCTTCGCCGCGGGCGAGGTCGTCGGCTTCGCCAGCTGGCACCGCGGCACCGGGTACGACGACAGCGCGACCATCACGGTCGACGACCTGGTCTCCCTGCACGCGGGCGCCACCCGGTCCCTGTGGGCGATGCTCGGCAGCCACGCCTCCGTCACCGGCCGGGTCCGGCTGAGCACGTCCGGGGAGGATCCGGTGCGGTTCGCGCTGCCCTTCGCCGAGTGGACGGTGACCAAGCAGGTGCCGTACATGCTGCGCGTGCACGACGTGGCCGGTGCGCTGACCGGGCTCCGCCTCGGCCCGCTGGACGCCGAGGTGCGGCTCGCCGTCGAGGGCGACCTGCTGGGCACGAGCAACGGCCGCTGGCTGCTCACCACCACCGACGGCGTCTCGACCTGCGTCCCGGCCGGGCCCCGGGACGTCCACGCCGCCCCGGTGCTGGCGCCGCGCGGCCTCGCGCTCCTGGTGTCGGGTGCCCAGTCGTGCTCCGACATCCGCGCCGCAGGCCTGATGGGCGGGGACCTCTCGTCCGACGCCACGCTCGACACGCTGTTCGGCGGGCGCCGCGTGCACGTGCGCGACTACTTCTGAGCCCTCACTCCGCGACCCGTCCGCCGTGGTCGAGCCACCACAGGGCGGCGTTGCGGACGTCCGGGTCCGCCGCATCGGCGATCTCCTCGAGCGCGGGGTGGGCGCTCATGCCCGCCGAGTAGATCGCGAGACGGCTCGTCTCCGAATCGTCGAGGCCGGCGCGCAGGACGTCCGCCGGGACCCGGCGACCGGCCGCCCCCGTGACGGCCAGCGCGGATCCGCGCAGGGCCGGGTCGGGGTCGGTGAGCCAACGCTGCACCGGCGGGATGTCGTGCCCGTGGAGCACGCCCAGGAGACGTCGTGCGCCGCGCGCGCGGATGCGAGGATCCTCGGCGCCCTCGACGAGCCCGGCCACGCGGGGCCCGGCCGCCCGGGCGATCACCGGGAGCCCGCTCAGGAGCATGTACCCCGTGACGGCGCGGGTCTCCCAGTGCCCGAAGCAGATGTCGTAGACCAGCCGGGCGAGCATGGGCTGCTCCCCCACCCCCGTCTCGTCGCCGACCTCCCGTGCGGCGACCACGCACCGCTGCCAGAGCACGTTGGAGGCGTCCCGGCTCGTGGTGGGCAGCTGCGCTGCAGGCGGTAGCGGACGGGACGGGAGCAGGCCGGTGTCGCGCCAGACCTGACGGGGCACGAGCCGGACGAGGTGGGTGACCCACTCCTCCTGGGTGGAGCCGACCGTCGTCGCGTCGAGGGCCGTGAGGAGCCGCGGTGCCACCGCCGCCCAGAAGTCACCGCCGCTGATCTGGCCCATGTTCTCGAGCGCCAGTGCACCGCACCGCGCGGCGTACTCCCGCTCGTCGAGCAGCAGGTCCAGGCACCAGTCCAGGGCATCATCGGTGACGGCCTCACCGACGGCGCTCATCAGGTCCCCGAGGCCCTGGGCGTGGGGTCGGCGCAGCTCCTCCTGGGCCACCGACAGCACCAGGTGCCCGTACGGGCTGCAGCGGAGGAGTGCCAGCGCCTCGTAGCGCGACGGGTACCCGTGGGACACCGCGCGGGCGAGCTCGGAGACGAGTCGGACGAGGAGGTCGCGGCACTGCTGCTCGGGCAGGCCGATGTTGCCCGGCGCCGCCGTCGCGCGCGCCCAGCGCAGCCACTGCCCACCCGTGACGGGTGCCCCCTCCTGCAGCCTCTCGGTGAGCAGGGACAGCTCGCGCACGTCCTCGATCCGGCTGCCGGGGTCGGCGTCACGGGGGCTGTTGCCGGGGAAGGTGCGGCACAGGACGTCGATCGGCGCGCGCAGCGAGCCCTCGGGGAGGCCGAGGGTGGCCTCGTAGCCGTCGACGATCCGGCCGTCGCGGAGCTGACCGGTCTCGATGCGCGAGAGCCGGGCGGCGCTGGAGCCCATCCGCTCGGCCAGTGCCCGCAGCCTCGTGCCGGTGCCGGGCGGGCCGCCGGTGGTCGTGCGGGCCATCCGGAGCACCCAGGCCACCCGCGCGGCGACGTCGATCTCGACCCCGTCGAGGGCCGTCGCGTCGTCGACGGTGATCATCCGAGTGCCGGCCACGGTCCGAGTATCGCCACGGGCGGTCGAGCACGGCCACCAGGTGTCGGCAAGGTGTCGGCAAAGTTTTCAGCGGGACGACATCGTGAAACACGGCCGCAACCGGCTCCGCGCGAGCGACGATCGGCGAAACGGCGGACTGCCCTCGAGGAGATCGATCATGCGCCTGGCCCCCTTCCTGCTCTCGCTGGCCCTGTTGCCGGCGGCACTCACCGCGACCGCGACCGCCGCCCCCGACCCCGCGGACGCACCCGCGGGAGCCCAGGCTCGCGAGCAGCGCGTCCGGATCTCGCTCAGCGCGAGCGCCGCGTGGGTCCGCAAGGGCGACGACGTCACGCTGACCGGGAAGGTGCGCGGGACGCGCGGCCGGACCACCGTGACGATCTTCCAGAAGAAGCTCCGGCCGGGTTCTGGCTGGAACGTCGAGGCCCGCAAGCGGACCACCCGCAAGGGAGCGTTCCGGCACTCGGAGGACATCCTCACCGGCCACCGCATGTACAAGGCCTGCGCGAAGGGACGCTGCAGCCAGGAGGTGACGGTGCGCATGGGGACACCGCCCCCGCCGCCGGCGCAGCCCACCTCGATCGGGCTGTCGACCACGAGCGCCAGCAGCGTCGAGGCCGGGGCGCCGTTCACGGTGGCCGGCACGGCGGTCCGTCTCGACGGCCAGACCGTGCAGGTCCAGGCGTACGACGCCGGCTCGACGTCGTGGGGCTCGATCGGGTCCGCCGTGGTCAGCAACGGGCAATGGGTCGCCACCGCGTCCGTCAGCACGGCCGGCCGCGCGGTGCCGGTCCGGGCGTTCTTCCCCGGCGGCGCGGGGCTCGCGGCCGCGGCCAGCAACGAGACGCCGATCACCGTCTTCGGCTGGTACTACCTCTACGACACGGAGTACGACGGGCCGGTCACCGAGGTCGCCAGCTCCTACGACGAGGACTACGGCCCCTTCACCGTCAACGGCGTCGGGTACTCCAAGTCGGTCAGCCTGGACGGATACACGAGCTACACGACCTACGTGGAGTACAACCTCGGACGAGGCTGCATCCGGTTCGCGTCGGTCAACGGCCTCCAGGACGAGTCGAACACGGTCACCCGGACGACGGCGCGGATCATCGTCGACAGCGTGACGAAGTGGACCCAGTCCGGCATCCAGCTCGGCGGCGCCTACCCGACCACGCTCGACATCTCCGGCGGCCTCCGCCTGCGGCTGGAGAACACCGAGACGACCTCGGGCAGCGGCGCCCTCGTCTTCGGCGACGCGCGGGTGCTCTGCGCCTTCTGACGTCGACCCGGGCTGGGCACAGGGGGCTCAGCCCGGGTCGAGCGAGGCGTAGCCACTGACGACGAAGGAGCCGTCGGTCTGCAACCGGACGGCCTGGACGCCGACCGGCCGACCCTGCTCGTCGTACGTCACCAGGCTGACGCCGGCGTCGCGCCGCGGCTTGCTGCCGACCGCGATGGCGTAGGCCGCGCCGCCGGTCGTGCCGTTGGTGTAGGTCCACCCGGTCCGCCCGTCCTCGCCGATGACCGCCTCTGGGCCGCTCTGCACGTGGGTGTGGCCGCCGACCACCAGGTCGACGCAGCCGCGGGCGAGGGCCTCGCGGCCCAGGTTGGCGTCGTGGACGAGCAGGGTGGCGATCCGCTCGTCGGAGTCGCAGGCCGCGTCGGCGAGCCGCTGCCCCACCTCGGTGAAGCTCAGGCCGGTCTCGTCGCGCCAGTCGCCGAGCCCGCTGGCGCGGGGGTCGTCCACGCCGAGGACCAGCCCGCCGCCGGGCCCCTCGACCGGCTCACCGACGAGGGTCGTCCAGCCCAGGTCGTGGAGGTAGCCGGTGACGAAGGTGCCGTTGTCGTGGTTGCCAGCGATGGCGTAGCGGTCGAGGTCGTCGAAGGCGCGGTCCAGCGAGTCGAGGCTGAAGGCCTCCCACGGCTGGCCGGTCGACGTGTCGTCCCCCGCGTCCAGCACCACGGTGGCCCCGGCCGCGTCGCCGATCGCCCGCGCGACCGGGTCCATGCCGATGTTGTCGTGGCGGTCGCTCACCAGCAGGGCGACCGTCTCGCCCTCCTCGGGCTCGCGCAGCGGCAGCCCCGCCGCCGCCTCCACGGCAGCGGCGTAGAACGCCTTGCTCTTGTCGTAGGTGCTCACCGCGCTGGCGATGAGGCGGCGCGTCTCGGTGGTCGTCGGCCCCGTGCGGACCTCGATCCCGTCGGCCTCCGCGGGCAGCGGCACCGCCCCGCCGAGGAAGGTGCCCAGCGTGATCCAGTCCTGCTCGGCCTCCTGGGTCTCCGCCTCGCGGTCCCACGGCTGCCACAGCGCGAGCGGCAGGGCGACGAGCAGCACGCCGCCCACCGCACCCCGGCGGGTGCGCAGGCCGCGGAACAGCTCACCGCGGCGGTGCGGGCCGAGCAGCAGCCACACGGCGAGCGGCACCAGTCCGAGGGCGACGCCGCGCACGGCGGCCGAGACCGCGATGTCGCGCACCGCCTCCTCCACCTTGGCGACCTGCGCCTCGGGCTGGCTGGCGATGAAGGCGTAGCGGGAGATCAGCTCGTCGGCCGACCCGGCCTCGGTCTTGCCCAGGACGATGTCGACGCCGATCGGTCCGCCACCGCGACGGCGTACGTCGGGCAGCAGCGGCCCGGTGCGGACCACCACGTCCCCGTCGAGGGTCGGCCGCACGGTGGCGTCGTGGCTGGCCAGGACGATCGTCCTGCTCCCGGAGAGGAACAGGGCGATCGTGGCCACCACGGCGACGGCGAGGCAACCCACCGCCACCGCGACGGTGGAGAACCGCGGGACGCGACTCACGCCCGGGCGCGTGCCTGCGCGATCGAGTAGAGCGTCACCGAGGCGGCCACCCCGGCGTTGAGGGACTCGAGCTGGTTGCCCATCGGGATCGAGACGAGCTGGTCGCAGGTCTCGGTGACGAGGCGGCCGAGACCCTTGCCTTCGGAGCCGACGACGACCACGAGCGGGCCGTCGGCGAGCGCGAGGTCCGGCAGCGCGACGTCACCGTCGGCGGCGAGGCCGATCACCATGCAGCCCGCGTCCTGGTAGGCCTTGAGCTGGCGAGTGAGGTTGACCGTCTGCGCGACGGGGATCCGGGCCGCGGCGCCGGCGCTGGTCTTCCAGGCCGACGCGGTCATGCCGGCCGCGCGACGCTCCGGGATCAGCACGCCGTGCGCGCCGAAGCCGGCGGCGGAACGGATGACCGCACCGAGGTTGCGCGGGTCGGTGACCGAGTCGAGGGCCACGATGAGGGGCTTCTCCCCCATCTCGGCGGCCCGGTCGAGCAGGTCGTCCGGGTGGGCGTACTCGTAGGAGGGCAGGCGGGCCGCGAGACCCTGGTGCACCGCGCCACCGGTCATCCGGTCCATCTCGCCGCGGGTCACCTCCATCATGGAGTAGCCCTGCTCGGCGGCGATCTTGAAGGCCTCGCGCAACCGGCCGTCGCGCTCGGCGCCCTCGGCGACGTACACCGCCGTGATCGGGATGCCGGCGCGCAGCGCCTCCACGACCGAGTTGCGCCCGGCGACCCACTCGGCCTCGGTCGACTTGACCGTCCGGCGCTTGGGGCGGGTCGTGTCGGCGCGCTCGGCGCGCTTCGCGGCCTTGTGCGCCTGGTGGTAGGGACGGTCCTTGGCCTTGGGCGTGGGGCCCTTGCCCTCGAGACCCCGCTTGACGCGGCCGCCCGACCCGGCGGTCGGCCCCTTGCCGGTCTTGCGGATCGCGCCCTTGCGCTGGCTGTTACCTGGCATGTTCAGATGCTCCACTTCGGCCCGGAGGGCGTGTCTTCGATCTCGATGCCGGCGGCCTTGATCCGGTCCCGGATCGCGTCGGCGCGACCCCAGTCCTTGTCGGCTCGCGCCTGGGCCCGGTCCTCGAGCAGTGCGGTGATGAGTACGTCGACGGCGCCACGCAGCTGCTCGGCCTCGGCGTCGCCGCCGTCCGCCCAGCCGGGGTCGACGGGGTCGAGACCGAGGACGCCCAGCATGGCGCGCACGGACGCGGCGTTGCCGCGGAGCGCGTCGGACGCCCCGTCGGCCAGCAGCTTGTTGCCCTCGCGGACCGCGTCGTGGATCGCGGCGACGGCGGCGGGCGTGCCGAGGTCGTCGTCCATCGCGGCCACGAACTCGGCGCAGTACATGCCGCCGTCCGGCACCTGGTCCCCCAGGACGCCGGCCGCCCGCTCGAGGAACGACTCGATCCGCCGGAAGCCGACGGCGGCCTCGTCGAGCGCCTCGAAGCTGAACTCCACGTGCGAGCGGTAGTGCGCGCTGACCATGTAGAAGCGCAGCTCGATCCCGCGGACCCTCTCGAGCACGGACGGCACCAGCAGCGAGTTGCCGAGAGACTTGCTCATCTTCTCGCCGGCCGTGGTGATCCAGGCGTTGTGCAGCCAGTACGACGCGAACGGCTGGCCCGCCGCCCGGGACTGGGCGAGCTCGTTCTCGTGGTGCGGGAACCGCAGGTCGACGCCGCCGCCGTGGATGTCGAAGGCCGGGCCGAGGTACTTGCCGGCCATGGCCGAGCACTCGATGTGCCAGCCGGGGCGTCCACGACCCCACGGGGCCGGCCACGCGGCGGACTCGGGCTCGGAGGTCTTCCAGCCCTTCCACAGGGCGAAGTCGCGCGGGTCGCGCTTGCCGCGCGGGTCCGCGTCGCCCGCGGGCTCCATGTCGTCGATGCCCTGCCGGGTCAGCTCGCCGTACGACGGCCAGGAGCGCACGTCGAAGTAGACGTCCCCGGACCCGTCCTCGGCGGCGTACGCGTGGCCACGCTCGATGAGCGTCTCGATGAGCTCGACCATCTCCGGGACGGTGCCGGTCGCGGAGGGCTCGTACGTCGGGGGCAGCACGTTGATGCTGGCCAGCGCCCGGGTCAGCTCGGCGTGCATGGCGTAGGCGAGGTTGTACCAGGGCCGGCCCTGCTCGGCCGACTTGGTGAGGATCTTGTCGTCGATGTCCGTGACGTTGCGGATGAAGTGCACGTCGTAGCCGCTCGCGGTGAGCCAGCGGCGCAGCACGTCGAAGTTGACGGCCGAACGCACGTGGCCCACGTGGGGCTCCGACTGCACGGTGAGCCCACAGACGTAGATACCCGCCTTCCCCTCCTCGAGGGGAACGAAGTCACGGACCTCGCGGGTCGCAGTGTCGTGGAGCCTCAGATTCACCCGGCAAGTCTAGGGGCGGGCGGGCCGCACAACGATTCGACCGAGCGCTGTGACTCGTGGGACAGGTGGGGTGTCTGCGGGTTAGCGTGGTCGGGTGGCCGCCTCCCTCGTACGACGCCCGCTCACCGCCCTCCCGGCGCTCGCCCTGTCCGTGGGGCTGGTCGTGGCCGCCCTCGCGCCGGCGACGGCGCTCGCCGATCCGGGCGCACCGGCGGCCTCGGAGCGGCGCGCGACGTCCGGCATCCAGCACACCTCGTGGAGCCGGGGACGTGACTGGCGCGCCGGCACCATGAGCGGCGTCCGCACCGCGAAGGGCTCGCTGCTGCTCAAGAAGCCGCGCACCGGCAAGCTCCACGGCCGCACGTACCAGGCCGGCAGCTGGACCTCACCGTGGGCGGCACCCGGCTTCGGCGCCACCGAGCTGATCCCGTCCTGGGAGGCCGTGACGACCGGCGACAGCGTCGTCAAGGTCGCCGTCCGGGCCCGGACCGCCGACGGCCGCACCTCCAGCTGGGACTCGATGGCCGAGTGGGCGCTCGACAACCCCGCCGTCCGCCGCCAGTCGCTGGCCTCGCAGTCCGACGACCTGGGTCGCGTCAACGTCGACACCTGGGTCGCGGCCGCCCCCGTCACCGAGTGGCAGGTCCGCGTGACGCTCTACCGCAGCGCCGCCACCAGGCCGCTCGTGCGCGTCGACCGGATCGGGGCGGTGGCCAGCGCGATCGTCCCGCGCGGCACCACGCCGACCTCGACCCCCGGCCCGGCGGCGGGCACCGTGCTCGACGTCCCGACGTACTCCCAGATGACCCACGGCGGGCACTACCCGCAGTGGGGCGGCGGCGGCGAGGCCTGGTGCTCGCCCACCTCGACGGCGATGGTGCTGGGCTACTACGGCCTCCAGCCCGGTCCCTTCACCGACATCACCGCCGGGCACGCGGACGCCCAGGTCGACCACACCGCGCGGATGGTCTACGACCACCGCTACGGCGGCACCGGCAACTGGGCCTTCAACACCGCCTACGCCTCGACGCTCACCTCGGGCGACGCCTACGTGACGCGGCTGCGCAGCCTGCGCGAGGCCGAGGACTACATCGTGGCCGGCGTCCCGCTGGTCATCTCGGTGGCCTTCGGCGCCCGCCAGCTCACCGGGGCGCCCATCTCGGCGAGCAACGGCCACCTCCTGGTGATCGTGGGCTTCGAGGCCGACGGCGACGTGGTCGTCAACGACCCGGCGGGCGCGAGCAACGGCGCCGTGCGCCGCGTCTACGACCGCGACGAGCTCGAGGACGTGTGGATCAACGCCAGCGGGGGCACGGCGTACGTCATCAACCGCTGACGCCCTCCGGCCGGCTCAGGCGTCGCGGACGCTGAACTCCACGGTGTGCCACCCCGTCGCCCCGTCCGGTACGACGTCCGCGATCGCGCCGGTCTGCACGTCGCCGTCGCGGCCGATCGCCCGCACCCGCAGGGTGTGGTCGCCGGGGGTGACGTCGAGGGTGCCCGCCCACTGCACCCAGGTGTCGTCGGAGGGCGTCCCGGCGAGCCGGACCCGCTCCCAGGCTCCGCCGTCGAGCGCGATCTCGACGGCGGAGATGCCGGTGTGCTGCTTCCAGGCCAGGCCGCCGACGTCGAGGGTGCCGGGGTCGACGTCGGCCCCCGAGCGGGGCACGTCGATGCGGGACGCGATCTTGACCGGTCCCTGCTCGGACCAGCCCCGCTGGGTCCAGAAGGCGGCGACGTCGGCGAAACGGGTCACCTCGTAGTCCACGACCCACTTGGTCGCCGACACGTAGCCGTAGAGCCCCGGGACGATGGAGCGGACCGGGAAGCCGTGCTCGAGGGGCAGCGGCCGGCCGTTCATGGCGACCGCCAGCATCGCGTCCCGGTCGTCGGTGAGCGCGGTGAGCGGGGTGGCGCAGGTCCAGCCGTCCTCGGAGGTCTGCAGCACGCAGTCGGCGTCGGCGCCGACCCCCACCTCGGCCAGCAGGTCGGCGATCCGCACGCCGCTCCACCAGGCGTTGCCGACGAGTCCGCCGCCGACCTCGTTGCTCACGCAGTTGAGCGTCACCCACGCCTCGCTGAGCCCCCGGGCGATGAGGTTGTCGTAGGTGAGCACCAGCTCGCGGTCGACCATGCCGTGGATCCGCAGCCGCCAGTCCTTGGGCTCGACCGCGGGGACCGCGATGGCGGTGTCGATCAGGTAGAAGTCGTCGTTGGGCGTCTGCCAGGGGCTGACGTCGGCGAGCCCCACCGAGGCGGCGGGCGGCGGGTCGGGGAGGGTGACCTCGTCGAGGCGCAGCAGCCGCCGGCTCTCCACCACGTGGCGGCGACCCGCGCCGACCACGCGACCCGCGACGCCCACCCCGACGGCGGCCAGACCGAGCACCCCGGCCACCATCAGGAAGACGCGGCGCTCGCGCGACTCCAGCTCGGGGTGGTCGATCCCCATCCGCAGCGGCGCGGTCAGGGCGGGCAGCAGCGCGACCCAGGTGAGGAGCCCGACGAGGACGGGCAGCACGTCGACGGCACCGGCACCGCGCTGCGTCAGGACGGCCACCACGCCGACCGTCGCGAGGCCGAGCCAGACCAGCTGCGACCGGACCCACGACGTACGCGCCAGCAGTCCGGCCAGGGCGAACATCGCCAGCAGGAAGAGCAGGATCCCGGCGACCAGCAGCGGCTTGTCGCGCTGACCGACGACGCCGATGATCCGCTCGGCGACCGCGCCCGGGGTGAGCCGGATGACCAGCTCGGCGACCGCCACCACGGGCGACTCGCGGATGGTGAGCATCATCGCCAGCGCATAGCTCGTCGCCAGGCCGGCGACACCCGTGACGATGCCGGCGATCGCCCAGGGCAGGCGGGACGAGGGACGCATGCAGCCATTCTGACCGACGCCACCGCACGGACCCCCGCTGGTCGCCGAACCGGCATGATGGGCGCCGTGATCCTCCCCCGCACCGGCATCGGCACCGACGTCCACCGACTTCTCGAGGGCGTCCCGATGCACCTCGCCGGGCTGGCCTGGCCGGACGAGCCGCGCGGGCTCGAGGGCCACTCCGACGCCGACGTGGCCGCGCACGCCGCGTGCGACGCCCTCTTCTCCGCGGCCGGCATCGGGGACCTCGGCTCGCACTTCGGGACGTCCGAGCCCGAGTGGTCCGGGGCGTCCGGGACCACCCTGCTCGCGGAGGCGGCCCGGCGCGTGCGCGAGGCCGGCTTCGAGATCGGCAACGTCGCCGTCCAGGTCGTCGGCAACGCCCCGCGGCTCGGTCCGCGCCGCGCGGAGGCCGAGGCCGCCCTCACCGGGGCGGCCGGGGCACCGGTGTCGGTGTCGGCGACCACCACCGACGGCCTCGGGCTCACGGGTCGGGGCGAGGGCGTCGCGGCGATCGCGACCGCGCTGGTCGTCGCCCGAGGCTGACGCGGCGGACCACGACCGTCACGGAAGGGTCACCCGGAGGTCACGACGAGGTCACGGGCCGCCCGCGGCTCGGCGTCGTCGACCTGGTCGGGGTCCTGCGTTCTCCGCGGCAGYCACCGTCACGCGACGTCCTGCCTGCGCCGGCCGACCAGGACCATGCCGTCCTCGACCACGACGTCGTACACCGGGACGCTGTGGGTCTCGTCGTCGAGGCAGCGCCCCGTGCGCAGGTCGAAGGCGTGCTTGTGYATCGGGCTGGCCACGAACGGGACCCCGGCGCGCGTGCCGACGATGCCGCGAGCCAGCACCGAGGCGCGGGCGAACGGGTCGTAGTTGCCCAGCGCGTGGATCTCGTCGTCGTGGGTTCGGAAGATGGCGATCGCCTGCCCGTGGACCAGGGCCGTCACCCCGCGCTCGACCTCCAGGTCACCGACCGGGCAGACCCGCTCCCACTGGGCTCCCTCCTGGGTGGTCATCGGGCCGCTCCCGCGACGTCCGGCGCGCCCACCGGGATCGGGGCGCGGAGGACGACGAGAGTGCATCGCAGGTACGTCATGCCCACGCACGCTAGGTTCGCGATGTTGTGGTGGGTGTTACGTCATGTTTCGGGGAGGAAAACCCTCACTCACGTCCCTCACAACCCCGGTGCGGGCCGCCGCAGCAGGAGCGCCGCGTCCCCGAACTCGTGCCAGAGGTAGCCGCGGGTCACCGCCGCGTCGTACGCCGCCTGGGTGAGGTCGCGCCCGGCCACCGCCTCCACGAGCAGCAGGTGGGAGGCGTGGGGGTCGTGCCACCCCGTGACGAGGCCGTCGACCACCCGGGGCGGGTCGCCCGGGGTGACCACGCGCGTCGTCCAGCCGCTCGACGGGGTCAGGACGCCGTCGACCACCGCCGACTCGATCGCCCGAGTGGCCGTGGTCCCCACCGCGATGACGCGTCCGCCGCCGGTCCGGGCCGCCTCGACGAGCCGAGCCGTGGTGGCCGACACCTCGAACCACTCCGGTCCGGGGGCCTCGCCCGCCTCCTGGGAGGAGACCCCCGTGTGCAGGGTGATCGGGGCGACCAGCACGCCGGAGGAGACCAGCCGGGTCACCAGCGCGTCGGTGAACGGTCGGCCGGCGGAGGCCATCTCCGCGCTGCCCGGACGCCGGGCGAAGACAGTCTGGTACGCCGCCAGCGGGTAGCGGCGGTCGAGGTGGCCGTAGGCGATCGGACGGCCTCGCCGGGCGAGGACACCGTCGAGGGGACCCCGGACGCGGGCCCGCCACAGCCTGTTGCCCCGGCCCGTCGGGGACGACGCCTCGCCCGTGGGCCAGGGCGCCGCGAGGGTGAGGCGAGCGCCGCCCACGTGGACCACGTCCCCGGCCTCGGCATCGAGGAGGGCACGGGCCGCGTCGGGGGCCGACCGCACCTCGACCACCCGTTCGCCGTCGTCGAGCCGGGCCGCCACGTGCAGGACGACCGCCGCGCCGCGCAGGGTCGCGTCGACCTCGCCGGCGACGGTCGCCGTGTCGTTGACGACCAGCACGTCCCCGGCGCGCAGGTGGTCGGGCAGGTCCCGGAACCGCACGTGGTCGATGCCGTCCGGGGTCCCGACCAGCAGGCGCACCTCGTCGCGGGCCAGCCCACGGGCCTCGGCCGGTCGCGGCGCGAGCTTCGACGCGGCGAAGGTGATGGACGAGGTCTCGGTCAGCAGCGTCATCCGAGGTCCTCCGCCCGGTAGCGTCCGGACTCCGGACGCTGCGCCAGCAGGCGCAGCAGGCGCGGCACCACCGTCCCGGGCAGCGGGCGGTCGGAGATGTCCTCGCCGGGGAAGGCGTCCTGGTGCATCCCGGTGCGCATGTCGCCGGGGTCCACGGCGTACGCCGCCAGCCCCGTCTCCGCGCCGTAGGTGAGGGTGACGTGGTCCAGGGCGGCCTTGCTCGCGCCGTACAGGCCCCAGGTCTCGTAGTGCTGCACCGCCGCGTCCGAGCTCAGCGAGAGGATCACCCCGCCGGCCTCGCGCAGCCACGGCAGCAGGGCGCCGGTCAGCACCAGCGGTGCGCCGATGTTGGTGCGCCATACCTGCTGGAGGTCCGCGACCGTCGCCTCGGCGAGCGGACGCATCGGCAACGGTCCCAGGGTGCTGGCGTTGTGCACGAGCAGGTCGAGCCGTCCCACCTTCTCGACGGCAGCCACGAGCTCCGAGCGGTGCACGTCGTCGGTGACGTCCCCCGCGACGACGGTGACCCCGGTCGCCGGCCCGGCCGCGGCGATCCGCTCCCTGCTCCTCCCGTCGGTGACCACCTGCCAGCCCTCGGCCRCCAGGGCGCGGACCAGGGCGAGGCCGAGCCCTGCCGTTCCTCCGGTGACCAGCGCCACCCGTACATGCGTCTCGTTGTCCACGACACTATGGTTAAAGTTGAAGTGAACTTGAGTTCAAGGGGTGTGACGGATGGATTCCAGGGACCTGCTCCCGATGGGCGAGATCACCCGCCGCAGCGGCTTCGCGGCGTCGGCGATCCGCTACTACGAGGCGGAGGGCCTGATCGAGGCCGACCGCTCCTCCGGCGGCCAGCGACGGTTCGAGCGCAGCGTGCTGCGGCGGCTGGCCTTCATCCGCGCCGCGTCCAACGTGGGCCTCACCATCGGCGAGATCCGCGACGAGCTCTCCCGCCTGCCCGACAACCGGACACCCACGAAGGCCGACTGGCACCGCATCTCGCGCCACTGGCGGCAGCGGCTCGACGACCAGATCGCCGCGCTCGAGCGGCTCAAGAGCGGGCTCGACGGGTGCATCGGCTGTGGCTGCCTGAGCCTGCGCAGCTGTGCCTTCTCCAACCCCGGGGACGTGCTCGACCGGCGCGGTCCCGGGGCCGGCCTGCTCCCCGACACGCTCCGCAGGCCGCACCCGACCCGACACTGACCGCACGCCGTCCGCCTCCGGGGGACAGACTGTGCCCATGGCCGAATCCAGCGTGACGCCCGAGCCCGCCGCCGACGAGGCGACGGCATCGTCCACCGGGAGCGAGAGCCTGCTGACCGTGCTCGTCGCCCTGGGCGCCAACGTCCTCATCGCACTGGCCAAGTCGGTGGTGGCGGTGGTGACCGGGTCGGCGTCGATGGTCGCCGAGGCGGCCCACTCGTGGTCCGACGCCGGCAACGAGGTGTTCCTCCTGGTCGCCGAGCGGCGGGCGGACCAGGACCCCGACGACTCCCACCCGCTCGGGTACGGGCGCGAGGCCTACGTCTGGTCCATGTTCGCGGCCTTCGGCCTGTTCACGGCCGGGGCGGTCGTGTCGATCTGGCACGGCATCACGAGCTGGAGCGCCGGGGGCGAGGACGTCGACTACACCTGGGCGTACGCCGTCCTCGCGCTCGCCTTCGTCCTCGAGGGCATCTCCTTCATGCAGGCCCGCCGGCAGACGCACTCCGCGGCCCGGAGCGCGGGGCTGCACCCGTTGCGCTTCCTCGCGCGCACCTCCAACCCCACCCTGCGAGCCGTCTACGCCGAGGACGCGGCAGCCCTCGTCGGGATCCTGCTGGCCGCGGCCGGCATCGGCCTGCACCAGGTCACGGGCGACGCCCGCTGGGACGCCGCGGGGTCGGTGCTCGTCGGCGTGCTCCTCGGTTGCGTGGCGGTCTTCCTCATCAGCCGCAACCGGGACTTCCTGATCGGCCAGGCCGTCTCCCCGGCCCTGCGCAACGACGGTCTCCAGGCCCTCCAGGACGACCCCGACGTGCAGCGCGTGACGTTCCTCCACCTCGAGTTCGTCGGACCCGGGAAGGTGTTCCTGGTGGCGGCCGTCGACCTGACCGGCGACGCCCCCGAGCCCGAGGTCGCGCAACGCCTGCACGCGGTCACCGCGCGGATCGAGGAGCGCGAGCACGTCGAGCGTGCTGTCCTCACCCTGTCGGTCCCCGAGGACGAGACGCTCGCCGTCGAGTGACCCTCATCCGGGGACCGGGACCACCGACGGTCAACGTGTCCTCACGACCTCACGGGGCACCTACGATCTCCCCCATGCCCGCCGCCGTCGTGATCCTCGCCGCCGGGTCCGGGACCCGCGTCGGCGCCGAGGTCAACAAGGTCCTGCTGCCCCTCGCCGGCGTCCCCGTGCTGGCCTGGTCGGTCCGCGACGCGCTCGCCCTCGACGACGTGGCCCGCGTCGTGGTGGTAGTGCGCGACGGCGAGCAGGACGCCGTCGCGCGGGCACTCACGCCCTACCTGGAGGAGCACGAGGTGCTCGTGGTCGCGGGCGGCACCACCCGCCACCGGTCCGAGGAGATGGCCCTGCGCGTCCTCGCCCGGGAGGTCGCGGACGGCCGGGTCGACGTGGTGGCCGTCCACG
>NZ_JBFUKA010000004.1:0-93322 GCF_056401085.1 Nocardioides sp. P4_G4 | reverse complement strand
CCAGCCACCGTTCCCGGCCGCGAAATGTGGCTGGCTCACCGCTCCCCGGGGACGCGTGCGGCCGCCCCGCCGTGCCGCCTGCGCGGGGCACGCGACGTCCCGCATGCTGCCGATCGAGCCGGGCGAGGACGCACCTCACCTAGGATGGGGAGCCTCATGCCTCACCATTCCCAGACCGACGCCGCGTCGCTGGTCGACGAGGTCGTCGAGAAGTACTCCGACGAGCTGATCGACCTGCGTCGCGACCTGCACGCCCACCCCGAGCTCAGCTGGACCGAGTCCCGGACCATCGACCGCATCGTCGAGCACCTCGACGGCACCGGGTGGTCCCTGACCCGGCTCCAGGGCGGGGGACTGCTCGCCGACATCGGCGACGGCGGTGGCCTGGTGGCGCTGCGCGCCGACGTCGACGCGCTGCCGATCGACGACCTCACCAACGACCCGTGGAGCAGCACGGTGCCGGGCGTCGCACACGCCTGCGGCCACGACGTGCACGTCAGCGGCCTCGTCGGCGCCGGCCTCGCCCTGTCGGCCCTGCACGAGCACGGGCTCCTCCCCGGCCGGGTCCGGCTCATGTTCCAGCCCGCCGAGGAGGTCATGCCGGGCGGCGCGCTGCACCTGATCCGCGCCGGCGCCCTCGAGGGCGTCCAGCACGTCTTCGGCCTGCACTGCGACCCCAGCCTCGACGTGGGCCGGGTCGGCATGCGCGAGGGCCCGATCACCGGTGCCGCCGACTCGCTCAGCGTCCGGCTCGCCGGCAAGGGTGGCCACACCAGCCGCCCGCACCTCACCGAGGACCTGACCTTCGCCATCGGCAAGCTCATCACCGAGCTCCCGGCGATCCTGAGCCGTCGCCTCGACCCGCGGGCCGGGGTGAGCGTGGTCTGGGGGATGGTCCGTGCCGGCTCGGCGCCCAACGTCATCCCGCACGCCGGCCTCGTCGCCGGCACCGTGCGGATGCTGGACGCCGTCGCGTGGGCCGACGCCGAGCACCTCGTGCGCCAGCTCGTCACCCAGATCGTGTCGCCGTACGGCGTGACCGCCGAGGTCACCTACCAGCGCGGCGTGCCGCCGGTGGTCAACGGGGCCTCGAGCACCCGCATCCTGGGCGAGTCCGTCGAGCGCGTCCTGGGCCCGCACGGCCACGTCTCGACCCAGCAGAGCCTGGGCGGCGAGGACTTCGGGTGGTACCTCGACAAGGTGCCCGGCGCCATGGCCCGCCTGGGCACGCGTACGCCGGGCGGCCCGACGTACGACCTCCACCAGGGCAACCTGCGCGTCGACGAGCGCGCCACCATGATCGGCGCGCGCGTGCTCGCCGAGTCGGCCGTCACCGCCCTGCGCGGCTGAGGACCGACCCGGCGCGGCCTATTCCTTGCGGTAGGGCACGCCGTCCGCGGCCGGGGGCCGGGAGCGGCCCACGAGCCCGGCCACGGCGAAGATGGTGATGACGTACGGGAGCATCAGCATGAACTGGCTGGGCACCGGCGAGCCGATGACCGCCAGCACGCCCTGGAGGTTGGACGCGAAGCCGAAGAGCAGCGCGGCCAGGGTCGCCCGGATCGGGTCCCACTTGCCGAAGATGACCGCGGCGAGGGCGATGTAGCCGGCCCCGCCGGTCATCTCCCGGTTGAACTGCGGGACCGACACCAGGGTGTAGAACGCGCCACCCATGCCGGCGATCGCACCGGCCAGCAGGATGGTGCGGTAGCGGGTGCGGTTGACCTTGATGCCCACGGTGTCCGCGGCCAGGGGGTGCTCGCCGACGGCGCGCACGCGCAGGCCCCAGCGGGTGCGGTAGAGCGCGAACGTGACCAGGGCGACCGCGATGTAGAGCAGGTAGACGACGGCCGTCTGGCGGAAGAAGATCGGCCCGATGAGCGGGATGTCGCCCAGCACCGGGATCGGGATGCGCGGGAAGCGCGGCGGGGTGTTGAGAGTGGCGGCGTTGGGGGCCAGCACCTGGCTGAACAAGAAGCTGGTGAGGCCGATCACCAGCACGTTGAGCACCACGCCGACGATGACCTGGTCGACGAAGTAGGTGATCGCGAACAGGCCGAGCACCAGGGCCACCAGGGCGCCGGCGACCATGGCCGCGAGCAGGCCGACCCACGGGGACCCGGTCAGCGACCCGACCAGGGCGGCGGCGAACGCACCGAAGAGCAGCTGGCCGTCGATGGCGATGTTGACGACACCGGCGCGCTCGCCGAGGACGCCGCCCAGGGCGCCGAAGACGAGGGGCACGGCCAGCGCGATGGATCCGGCCAGCAGGCCGACCAGCGGCACGGTCTGACCGGCCGCGGCCCAGGTCAGGAAGCCCGCCATCCAGGCGACGGCGAAGGCCACCACGACCCACATGGGCGTGCTGCGGCGCGCGAGGTAGCGGCGTGCGGACTCGGCGGCCAGCAGCGCGCACACCACGGTCATGGTCCAGGCGCCGGCCATGGCGGGCACGGTGAGCTCGGGCAGGGTGGCGAAGTCGGTGCTGGCGCTCAGGCGGAAGGTCGTGTCTCCGGTCTGACCCTCGAAGAGCAGGATCAGCACCATGCCCAGCGTGAGGACGCCGAAGATGATCGGGGCCTTGCGGCTCACCACCGGCACGGTGTCGATCACCGGGGCGGAGGTGGGTGCGGCAGCGGGGGACAGTCCGTGGGTGGTGCTCACTTCGCCTCCTGGGCGGGAAGCCGGAAGATCGCGCGGACCAGGGGTGGTGCCGCGATGAACAGGACGATCAGGGACTGGACGACCAGGACGATGTCGACCGGGATGCCCTGGGAGGCCTGCATGGCGAAGCCACCGGCCTTGAAGGCGCCGAAGAGCAGTCCGGCGGCCAGGATGCCCAGCGGCCGGGACCGGCCGAGCAGTGCCACGGTGATGGCGTCGAAGCCGATGCCGGCGTCGAGGTCGACCGTCACACCGCTGGTCACGGTGCCCAGCACCTGGTTGACACCGGCCAGGCCCACGAGAGCACCGGCGATCAGCATGACCACGACGTAGGTGCGACCGACGTCGATGCCAGCGGCACGGGCGGCGCTGGGGTTCTCACCGACGGCCCGGATCCGGTAGCCGAGGGTGGCCCGGTTGAGGAGCCACCAGACGAACGCCACGGAGACCAGGGCCAGGACGATGCCGAGGTGGAGGTTGAACCGGTCGCCGAGGATCGGCGGCAGGATCGCGGACTCCTTGGCCGGCGCCGACTTCGGGTTGCCCGATCCCGGTGCCTGCAGCAGGCCCTGGCGGGAGAGCATGAAGAAGACCAGGTAGAAGCCGACGTAGTTGAGCATGATCGTCACGATCACCTCGTGGGCGCCGGTGCGGGCCTTGAGCACGCCCGCGATGCCGGCCCACAGGGCGCCGGCCACCATGCCGGCGATGATCGCCAGCGGCAGGTGGATGATGATCGGGAGGTCGAACGTGAACGCGACCCACCCGGCGGCGGCACCGGCCAGCAGCATCTGGCCGCGCCCACCGATGTTGAACATCCCGGCCCGGAAGGCCAGCCCGACCCCGAGGCCGGCCGCGATGAGCGGCGCGGCGAACTTGAGGGTCTCGGTGAGCGGACGGATCTGGGTCGCGAAGTCGTCGACCCGGTCGTTGTAGACCGCTCCGCGGAACAGGGCCGTGTAGGCACCCCAGATCGCGTCCCAGGTGGCGGAGAAGAAGTCGCCCGGGCGCGCGAAGACGTACGTCGCGGTGTCGCGCACCCGCTCGTCGGTGAGCGCGATCATCAGTGATCCGACCGCGACGGCCAGCACCACGGCGAGCACACCGGCCAGGGCGTTGCCGGAGGCGATCTCCCGGAGCATCGTGTGCGTGCGGCTGGGAGCCTCGGGCTCCGTCTCCGGGGTGTCCGGGGTGCTCGTGGCCACCGGCTCGGGGCCGCCGAGCTTCTCTGCCTCGGTCGGGGTCTCGGGCTGGGGGTTCTCGTCGGTGCCGCTCATGCGACCACGTCCTTCGGTCGCTCGCCGGTCATCATCAGTCCGAGGGTCTCGCGGGGGGTGTCGCCGGGCACGATGCCGACCACCTGCCCGCGGTAGACCACCATGATCCGGTCGGCGAGCGCGACGACCTCGTCGAGCTCGGTGGACACGACCAGGACCGGGACCCCGCGGTCGCGGGTGGCGATGACCTGCTTGTGGATGAACTCGATGGAGCCGACGTCGACGCCGCGCGTCGGCTGGGCGGCGACCAGGAGGCGCAGGTCGCGCGAGAGCTCGCGCGCCACGACCACCTTCTGCTGGTTGCCGCCGGAGAGCTTGCCGGCCTCGGTGTGGATGTCGGGGGCGCGGACGTCGTACTCCTCCAGCTTCTCCTTCGCGAACTCCTCGAGCGCGTCCATCCGCAGCGAGCCGCGGCGCACGAAGGGGGAGCGGAAGCTGCGGTTGAGCATGAGGTTCTCGGCGATGGAGAAGTTCCCGACCAGCCCGTCCTCCTGGCGGTCCTCGGGGATGAACCCGACGCCCGAGTCGAGGACCTCTCGCACCGACCGGCCGACCAGCTGCTCGCCGTTGAGGGTGATGGAGCCCTCGACGTGGTCCTGGAGGCCCAGGAGGGCCTCGGTGAGCTCGGTCTGGCCGTTGCCCTGCACGCCTGCGACGCACAGCACCTCGCCGGCCCTGATCGTGAAGCTGATGCCGTCGAGGTGGACGTGGCCGAGCGCGTCGCGGACGCGGAGGTCGGTCACGACGAGCGCGTCGTCGCCCAGCTGGGGCTCGTCCTTGTGGACGACGAGCTCGACCGGGCGACCGACCATGAGGGAGGCGAGCTCGGCGTTGCTGGCGGACGGCTGGGCCTCGCCCACGACCTTGCCGAGGCGGATCACGGTGATCTTGTCGGCGACCTCGCGGACCTCGCGGAGCTTGTGGGTGATGAAGACGATCGCCTTGCCGGCCTTCTTGAGCTGGCGCATGATCTCCATCAGCTCGTCGGTCTCCTGGGGCGTCAGGACCGCGGTCGGCTCGTCGAAGACCAGCACCTGCGCGTCGCGCGAGAGGGCCTTGATGATCTCGACCCGCTGCTGCACGCCGACCGGGAGCTCCTCGACGAGGGCGTCGGGGTCCACGTGGAAGCCGAACCGCTCGGAGATCTCGCGGACGCGCGCGCGGGACGCGTCGAGGTCCAGGGTCCCGGCGAAGCCGGTGGACTCGTTGCCGAGCATGACGTTCTCGGCGACGGTGAAGACGGGGATGAGCATGAAGTGCTGGTGCACCATGCCGATGCCGGCGGCCATGGCGTCACCGGGACCGGTGAACCTCTGCACCTCGTCGTCCAGCACGATCTCGCCCTCGTCGGCCTGGTAGAGGCCGTAGAGGACGTTCATCAGCGTGGACTTGCCGGCGCCGTTCTCGCCCAGGAGGCAGTGGACCTCACCGGGGGACACCTCGAGCGAGATCCGGTCGTTGGCGACCAACGAGCCGAAGCGCTTGGTGATGTTGCGAAGGACAAGCTTCATGGGACCGCATCCTATTCACGCGGGACCTGTCGGTTCCGTCAAGGGGACGTGCCACGGGGAGGCCGACCTCGCGGTCGACCTCCCCGTGCTGGAACTCGGGCGGCAGTGTGGCGGCGTAGCCGACACGCTCGCCCCTGAGGGAGCGTGCTACCTCACTGGTCGAGGTAGGACTTCACCTCGATGGAGCCGTCGATGATGCCCGCCTTGACGTCGTCGAGCTCGCCGGTGAGCGAGTCGGAGACCTTGTCCTCGAAGTTGTGGAACGGCGCCAGGCCGACGCCACCGTTCTCGAGGGTGCCGATGTAGGTCTCGGGGTCGAACTCGTCCTTGCCGGCCGACATGATCGCCTCGTACGTCGAGACCTTCATGTCCTTGAGGATCGACGTCATGATGACGTCCTGCGTGTTCGGGTCGGTCTCGAACACGTCGGCGTCGGTGCCGATCAGCGCGACGTCCTCACCCGAGTCCTGGATCGCGGTGAGCGCGCCCTGGTAGATCGGGCCACCCACGGGCAGGATCACGTCCGCGCCCTGGTCCAGGATGCGGCGCGCGGTGCTGGTGGCCGCCTCGTTGGCCTCGAAGCCGCCGGTGAAGGAGCCCTTCTCGCCGCCCTCGAAACCGATGACCTTGACGTCCTTGCCCTTCTCCTGGGCGTAGTACTCGGCGCCCTGCTTGAAGCCGTCCATGAAGATCGTGACGGTCGGGAACGGCTGGCCGCCGTAGGTGCCGACGGTGCCGGTCTTGGTGTAGTCGGCGGCCGCGTAGCCGGCGAGGAACGCCGCCTGGGCGGTGTTGTAGAGGAGCGGCTTGACGTTCTCCGCGTCCTTCTGGCCGTCGAAGTCGTTGTCGGCCGCGTCGTCGATGAGGACGTAGTTGATGTCCGGGTTGGCCTTGGCCGAGTCGACCGTGGCCGCGGACAGCGCGAAGCCGACCGTGACGATGGTGTCGCAACCCTCGCCGACGAGGCTCTCCAGGTTGGGGGCGTAGTCGTTCTCGCTGTTGGACTCGACGGACTTGAGCTCGACGCCCAGCTCGTCGGCGGCCTGGGTGGCGCCCTCGAAGCCCAGCTGGTTGAAGGACTTGTCGTCGAAGCCACCGGCGTCGGAGACGATGCAGGGCTGGAAGTCGCTCGCAGTCGTCTCGCTCCCGCTGCTGCTGCTGTCCTCCTCGGGCGCGTCGCCACATGCCGCCAGGGTCGCGGTCGCCAGCAGCGCCACGAGGCCGCTCGTGACGACCTTCCTCGTGTTCCTCACAGATGCCTCCATACTCGAATCGCCCCCAGGGTGGGGGCGCATATCGGGAGAATGATGCCTGTGCCCGGGCCCCCGTGGGTGACAAAGCGCCAATCGGTATCCGTCTGTGACCTCTTCGCCGCCTGAAGGCCCCGAACTGTCATACGACATAGTTGCCCCGGTGAACTGGACACAGCTGCGCGCCGAGGCGGTCACCGCCATGGGACACGCCTACGCGCCCTACTCCCACTACCCGGTCGGCGCCGCCGCGCTCGTCGACGACGGCCGGCTGGTCGTGGGCTGCAACGTCGAGAACGCGGCGTACGGCGTGACGCTGTGCGCCGAGTGTGGTCTCGTGTCCGCCCTGCACGCCACCGGCGGGGGGCGGCTGACGCACTTCGTGTGCGTCAACGCCGACGGTGCGGTCATCATGCCGTGCGGACGGTGCCGCCAGCTGCTCTGGGAGCACGGCGGTGCCGCGCTCCTCATCGAGACGCCCGAGGGCGTCCGCACCATGGCCGAGGTGCTGCCCATGGCCTTCGGCCCCGACGACTTGGAGAACATCACGTGACGCACGACGCCATCGAGGTCATCAGCGCCAAGCGCGACCGCCAGGCCCTCACCGACAGCCAGATCGACTGGGTCATCGATGCCTACACCCGGGGCGACGTCGCCGACGAGCAGATGTCGGCGCTGGCCATGGCGATCCTGCTCAACGGCATGGACCTGCGCGAGATCTCCCGCTGGACCGACGCGATGATCGCGTCGGGGGAGCGGATGGACTTCTCCTCGCTCTCGCGCCCCACCGCGGACAAGCACTCGACCGGCGGGGTGGGCGACAAGATCACGCTGCCCCTGGCCCCGCTCGTCGCCGCGTGCGGCGTCGCCGTGCCGCAGCTGTCCGGGCGCGGTCTGGGCCACACCGGCGGCACGCTCGACAAGCTCGAGTCGATCCCCGGCTGGCGCGCGGCGCTGTCGAACGACGAGATGCTGACCCAGCTCGAGGAGGTCGGCGCGGTCATCTGCGCCGCCGGCGACGGCCTGGCGCCGGCCGACAAGAAGCTCTACGCGCTGCGCGACGTGACCGGCACGGTCGAGGCGATCCCGCTCATCGCCAGCTCGATCATGTCCAAGAAGATCGCCGAGGGCACCGGCGCGCTCGTGCTCGACGTCAAGGTCGGCACCGGTGCCTTCATGAAGGACCTCGACCGGGCGCGCGAGCTCGCCGAGACCATGGTCGGCCTCGGCAAGGCGGCCGGCGTCCACACCGTCGCCCTGCTCACCGACATGAGCACCCCCCTGGGCCTCACCGCCGGCAACGCCGTCGAGGTGGCCGAGTCGGTGGAGGTGCTGGCCGGCGGGGGTCCCGCCGACGTCGTCGAGCTGACCCTCGCCCYGGCCCGCGAGATGCTCGCCGGCGCGGGCGTCACCGACGTCGACCCGGCCGACAAGCTGGCCGACGGCACGGCCATGGACGCGTGGAAGGCGATGATCCGCGCCCAGGGCGGCGACCCGGACGCGTCCCTGCCCACCGCCCGCGAGTCCCACGTCGTCAACGCGCCGGCGACCGGCACCCTGACCCGGCTCGACGCGATGGCCGTCGGACTGGCCGCGTGGCGCCTCGGCGCGGGCCGCGCCCGCAAGGAGGACCCGGTGCAGGCCGGGGCCGGGGTGGTCTGGCACGCGCGTCCCGGCGACCGCGTCACCGAGGGCCAGCCGCTGCTCACCCTGCTGACCGACGAGCCCGAGCGCTTCGACCGTGCCCTGGCCTCGCTCGAGGGCGGGTACGACGTCTCCGACGACCCGTCGTACACCCCGAGGGACCTGGTGCTCGACCGCATCGGCTGAGCGAGGACCGGCGCATCCCCAACTCTGTGGATGCCTGACCGTTTCTTTACCTTCGGGGCACCCGGCGTGACTAGCCTCCACACATCTCGTGGGAGGTGGTCCGGGCGCATGGACACTCAGCTGAAACGCGTGCGGGGTCGCCTCGCCGGCCCGCTCGGACTGGTCCTGCTGCTCGTGCTCGCACAGCTCCTGGTGGGGGCCACGGCCCTGGTGCTGTGGTCCCGGACGGACGAGGCGGCGGTCTCCGGCAGCGAGTGCGGCCGCTACCGCACCGTGGAGGTCGCGGTCGCCCCGGCGATGTTCGGGGTCGTGTCCAGGGCCGCGGAGACCGTCGCTCCCGTGTGCACCCGCGTGGAGCCGACCCTGCGGGAGGGCAGCCAGGTCGCGCTCGGCGTCTCGACGGGACAGCCGCTGCCCGACGTCTGGATCAGTGACGCGCACTTCTGGATGTCCCCGACCTACCTGGGCCGGGACTCGGGCCTGAGGCTGGTGTCGCCGAGCCTGGCGCGCACACCGGTCCTGCTCGTGGGCGGTCAGGAGGGTCGGCGCTTCCCCTCGTGGGGCGAGGCGGAGGCGTCCGGCCTCGTCAGTGTCCCGGACCCGTCCGGCTCCTCCGTGGGCTCGCTGGCCGTCGTCGCCCCGCAGACCGAGGCGGTGACGCTGGGACTCGACCCGGCGCTGGCCCGCCAGCGCGTCGTCCCGTTCGCCCAGTCGTACGGCGAGCGGCACTCGCGCGGTCTCGATGCCGACGTCGCTCCGGCCTCCGTCGAGGCGACCTCCCGCCGGCTGGTCGTGGCCACCGAGCAGCAGCTGGTCGCGGCAGCCACCGATGCGACGTACCTGCGCGACCTCACTCCCGCGGTCGGCGCGCCCGTCCTGGACTTCCCCCTCGCCGTGCGGAGCGACGCGCCTCCCGGCTCGCGGGTCGTGGCCCGCGGGCTGGCGCGCTACTTCACCAGCGACGTGGGGGTGGCCGCCCTGCGCGAGGCCGGCCTCCGGGAGCCGGGCGCCCCAGCCGGGGCGGGCCTGG
This sequence comes from Nocardioides sp. P4_G4, assembly GCF_056401085.1. Classification (NCBI taxonomy): domain Bacteria; kingdom Bacillati; phylum Actinomycetota; class Actinomycetes; order Propionibacteriales; family Nocardioidaceae; genus Nocardioides; species Nocardioides sp. P4_G4. The sequence goes on along the minus strand of NZ_JBFUKA010000004.1, from coordinate 83,760 downwards.
GGGCGCAGGTCGCCTCCTACCTCCCGGCGCCGCGGCCCCGCACGGTGGCCGAGACGGTGCAGTCGTGGCGCACGCTGAGCGTCCCCTCCTCGATCCTCGCCGTCGTGGACGCGTCGGGCTCGATGGACTTCGCCACCGCGGGCGGGACCCGCATGCAGGTCCTCGCCGATGCGGCCGGGATCGGCCTGTCGTTCCTGCCCGACCACGCCCGGGTCGGGTTGTGGATCTTCTCCATCGACAAGGGCGGGCCGGGCCGGGACTGGCGGGTGCTCGAGCCAGTACGCCGCCTGGACCGGCTCGAGCGCGGGCGCACCCAGCGCGCCGCCCTGCGGGCGCAGGCCGAGGGGCTGTCCGGGCTCACCGGCGGCGGGACCGGTCTCTACGACACCGCCCTGGCCGCCTACCGGCAGGCGCTGCGCGACTACCGCCCCGGCTACTCCAACGCCGTCGTGCTGATGACCGACGGTGAGAACGAGGACCCGGGCTCGATCGCCCTCGCCGAGCTCGTCCGCAGGCTGCGGGAGCTGCGCGACCCCGAGCGTCCGGTCCGCATCGTGGGGATCGCGATCAGCGACGACGCGGACCTCGGTGCCCTGCAGCGGATGGCCGACGCCACGGACGGCGACGCCTACCTCGCCGCGGAGCCGGAGGACATCCTGGAGGTGTTCGCCCGCGCCGTGCTGTCCCGCTGAGCCCCGCTCAGGGGAGCAGCAGGACGACGGTCTCCGCGACGCAGGCCGGCTTGTCGCCGCCCTCGATCTCGATCGTGTAGCGCAGCAGCATCTGCTTGCCCGTCGGCAGGTCGGTGACGTCGCCCATCGCGACGTGCGCGCGCACCCGCGAGCCCACGCGCACCGGCGAGGGGAAGCGCACCTTGTTGACGCCGTAGTTGAGCTTGGCCCCGGGGGTCTCCAGGGAGAAGACCTGGCTGCCGAGGAACGGCACGAGCGACAGGGTGAGGTAGCCGTGGGCGATCGTGGCGCCGAAGGGTCCGGTCGCGGCCCGCTCGGGATCGACGTGGATCCACTGGTGGTCGCCGGTGGCCTCGGCGAACCCGTCGATGCGGGCCTGGTCGATCTCGACCCAGTCGGAGGTGCCGAGATCCGTGCCGGTCGCCGCGGCGACCTCGTCGAGGCTGGTGAAGGTGCGCATAGGCCCAAGGTTAGGCCTGCGAGGATGTGCGCCGTGACGACTCCCACTCGCGACGAGGTACGCCGCGCCCCCAAGGTCCTGCTCCACGACCACCTCGACGGTGGCCTCCGCCCCCAGACGATCATCGACCTCGCAGCCGACTGCGGCCACGAGCTCCCGGCGAGCGACGCCGCGTCCTTGGGACGCTGGTTCACCGAGTCCGCCGACTCCGGTTCCCTGGTGCGCTACCTGGAGACCTTCGACCACACCGTCGCCGTGATGCAGACCGGGCCCGCGATCACCCGGGTGGCCCGCGAGTGCGTCGAGGACCTCCTCGCCGACGGCGTCGTCTACGCCGAGGTGCGCTACGCCCCCGAGCAGCACGTGGAGGGTGGCCTGACCCTCGACGAGGTCGTGGGAGCGGTCCAGGAGGGCTTCGACCAGGCGGTGGCGGCCGCGGGCGGGCGGATCGTCGTACGCCAGCTGCTCACCGCGATGCGTCACCAGGCGCGGTCGATGGAGATCGCCGAGCTCGCCGTCGCGTGGCGCGACCGGGGCGTGGCCGGCTTCGACATCGCCGGCGCCGAGGCCGGCTTCCCGCCCACCCGCCACCTCGACGCGTTCGAATACCTCCAACGGGAGAGCTCGCACTTCACCATCCACGCCGGGGAGGCCTTCGGACTGCCGTCCATCTGGGAGGCCATCCAGTGGTGCGGCGCGGACCGGCTCGGTCACGGCGTGCGCATCATCGACGACATCACCGTCCACGACGACGGCTCCGTCGAGCTGGGTCGCCTCGCGGCGTACGTGCGCGACACCCGGATCCCGCTGGAGATGTGCCCGGCGTCCAACGTGCAGACCGGCGCCGCCACCTCCATCGCCGAGCACCCGATCGGCCTGCTGACCCGGCTGCGCTTCCGGGTCACCGTCAACACCGACAACCGGCTGATGAGCGGGACGTCGATGACCGACGAGATGCACTCGCTCGTCGAGGCGTTCGGCTACGGCCTCGACGACCTGCGGTGGTTCACCGTCAACGCCATGAAGTCGGCGTTCCTGCCCTTCGACGAGCGGCTCGACCTCATCGAACGCGTGATCAAGCCGGGGTACGCCGCCCTGGCCGGCGGCTGAGGGGGGCGCGCCGGACGACGGCCCACGGCACCCGCCAGCCGGCACAGCCCTCGAGGCGTCCCTCCAGCCACGCGTCGCGGCTGAAGCGGGTCCGCCGGCCGGAGGCGGGCTCGTAGCAGGTCACGACGCCGTCGGACACGCCGACGGCGAGGACCACGTGCCTCGGTGTCCACCGGTCGCCGACGTAGACCGGGGTCGGTCCGGTGGCGAGCGAGGTCACGAGCGCGGCGTAGGTCGCCGCCCGTCGGCGCACCAGCACGACGTACACCGCCCGGCCGCCGACCTGGCGGGCCAGCGCCCACGGCGCGGTCCCGAGGGCACGGGCCCAGGGCACCTGGAGCCGGCCGCGCCAGTCGAGCGCGCGGTTGGTGCTGCGGTGCGCCGCCCAGACCTCCGCGGCGAAGCGCGCGCGGGCCGCCTCCGGCCCGCCGCGCAGGACCCGCTCGCGGTAGCCGGGCGACTCGGTCATCCGCAGCGCGACGAGCACCGACGGGCCGCACGTACGGCGGTCCGGCTGGGCGAGCAGCACCGGCCAGAAGGAGGTCACGGGACCAGTGTGACCAACCGGTCGTAGGCCTCGTCGGGGGTGACCGGCTCGCAGCCGAGCTCGACGGCGTGGGCGACGACGCGTCGCTGGTCGCGCAGCAGCGCCAGCCCGCGGCGGACGAGCACGAGGGGAGGCTTGCGGTGCTCGCGCAGGTCACGGGTGAGGCGACGCCAGAACGTCACGACGGGGTGCTGGCGCACGCAGTACGCCGCCGCGAGCAGACCGGACGACGTGCAGGCCGACACCACCTCGGGGGCGAAGATCCCCTCGGCGACGAAGACCCGGGCGTCGCCGAGCTCGAGGAGCCGGGACCCGGAGCGGCCGTTCTGCGCGATCTCGTAGACCGGCACCGGGGCGTGACCGTCGCGGCACAGTGCCGTCAACGCGGTCACGGCGTCCTCGAGGTGCCAGGAGTCCGGGTGGTCCCAGTCGACGATGCCGGCGTTCGCCCCCTCGGTGATCCGGGGGAGCGTGGGGTCGTCGCCGTCCTTGTAGAAGTCGTCGAGGCGCAGGACCGGGAGCCCCAGCCGCTCGGCGAGACGGGACTTTCCTGCTCCGCTGGGGCCGGCGAGGACGACGACCCGGGCGGGCACGTGGGAGTCGGGCACGGGCGACCATTCTGCCGTGTCGGGTGCCGGACGGTGTCGCCGCCGTCACAGACTCCGCCATTCCCCCGCGGCGCGGGGCGTTCTGGACCTATCGTCAGCGCCGTCGTAGGTCAAGCCCCCCCGAAAGGTTTCCCGATGGGAACGAAGAGTCATCCCGGTGCGTCGTCGCGCGCGGGCGCTGGTGTGCGCAACCTGGTGATCGTGGTGATCACCGCCATGGTGGCCGGGATCGCCTGGCTGGGCTGGCAGGTCGTCTCCGGCGAGCAGGTGCCGGTCGCCGGCGCCGGCGCCGCCACGTGCGAGGCCGATCCGATCACCGTCACCGTCGCCCCGGTGCTCGAGGAGATGATGAAGGAGGCGGCCGAGGCCCTCGCGGCCCAGGCCAACTGCATCAACCTCGAGGTCACCGACGCCACCGTCGACGAGGTGCAGGACGGCCTCGACGAGCTGGACGAGAAGGACCGCGCCGCGGCTCTTCCCGACCTGTGGGTCCCCAACTCCCCGGTGTGGCGCACGGTGCTGCAGCGCGTCGGCTACACGGGCCGCGTCGAGGCCCCGGCCCTGGCCACCAGCCCGGTCGGCCTGGCCAGCGCCCGCGACGGCGCCGCGCCGGCCAGCTGGCTGGAGACGCTCGCCTCCGACCGCCTCGTCATGAGCGACCCGGCGGCCGACGGCGCGTCGGCCTACGCCCTCACCGCCTCGCTCTCCGAGGGCACCGGCCTCGGCGAGGTGCAGAGCGACGTCGTCCCGATGGCCCAGACCTTCGGCGAGAACGTCACCTCGGGCATCGAGGTCGCCACCAACGCCGACGTGATCAAGGCGGGCGAGTCCTACCTCATCCCCATCACGGAGCGGGACTTCGTCATCGCTCGCCGCGGCAACGAGGCGCTGCGCTGGAGCGCCCCGGCGACCGGCTCCCCGATGCTCAGCTACCCGCTCGTCGCGGCTCGCGCGCAGACCGGCATGACCCTCGGCACCGGCTCGCTGGACCCGGTCCGTGCCGCCGGCGACAAGATCGCCGAGTTCTTCACCACCGACGCGATGCTCGCGGAGCTGACCGACACCTACCTGCGTGGCCCCGACGGCGCGGCCCTGCCCGACGAGGTCGAGGCGCCCGCCACGGAGATCCTCGACGAGGCGTCCGTGTCGGAGGCCGACGCGGTGCTGCGCAACTTCCAGGTGCTGACCGTGCCCTCGAGCCTGCTGGCCGTCATCGACGCCTCGGAGTCGATGAACCAGGTGGCCGCCGACGGCCAGACCCGGATGGACTTCGCGGTCAACGCCGCGCTGACGGCCCTCGACGCCTTCCCGGGCCACGCGCGGATCGGCATGTGGGCCTTCTCGACCGACCAGGACGGCCCCGGCAAGGACTGGGTCGAGCTGGCGCCGCTGCGACGCCTCGACGCGCCCGCCGAGGGGGGCGGCAAGCACCTCAAGCTGCTGCGCCAGCAGGCCGCGGTGCTGCCGACGCTCATCAAGGGCGGCACCGGCCTCTACGACACCGTCCTCGCCGGCTACAGCCAGGCGGTGCGCGACTACAACGAGAACTACTACAACACGTTCGTCATCCTCACCGACGGTGCCAACGACGACCCGAGCTCGATCAGCCTGACCTCGCTGGTCAAGGAGCTCAAGGCGATGTACGACCCGGCCAACCCGGTCAGCATCGTCGCGGTCGGCATCAGCCAGGACGCCGACATGGATGCGCTGGGCAAGATGGCCGAGGTGACCAGTGGTGGTGCCTTCCTCGCCGAGCAGCCGCAGGACATCCTCAACGTGCTGGCCACCTCGCTGCTGACCCGCGACTGACCTGCACCCCCGTACGACGACACCAGGTACGACGACACCGGCCCGGCGCGATCTTCGCGCCGGGCCGGTGTGCTGTCTGCTGCGGTCGGGCCCCGAGGGGCGACCTGGTGGCTCAGATGCCGATCGGGTGCCAGACCGTCTTGGTCTCCAGCCAGTCGGTCATCCGGTCGGTGCCGGGGGTGGCCAGCCAGTCGACCTCGGCCAGCGGGGCGCGGCGTACGCGCTTGAGGTTGTCGGCCGCGGCCACCTCGAGCGAGGTCGCCAGGTCGGGGTCCTCGACGCCGGAGAGGTCCAGGCCGTTGACGTCCATGTGCGAGGCCAGCCACGGGGCGATCTCCGCGGCCGAGCCGGTGAGCACGTTGACCACGCCGCCGGGCAGGTCGGAGGTGGCCATGACCTCGCCCAGGGTGATGGCGGTGAGCGGGTGCGGCTCGCTGGCGATCACGACGCACGTGTTGCCGGTCGTGATGATCGGCGCGACGACGCTGACGAGCGCGAGCAGTGGACCGCGCGGGGCGACAACGGCCACCACGCCGGACGGCTCGGGGGAGGAGATGTTGAAGTACGGCCCGGCCACCGGGTTGGCGGTGCCGACGACCTGGGTGATCTTGTCGGCCCACCCGGCGTACCAGACGAGACGGTCGATCGCGGCGTCGACGGCGGCGTTGGCCTTGGCGGCCGACACCCCCTCGGTGGCCCGCAGCTCGGCGACGAACTGGTCGCGTCGGCCCTCGAGCACCTCGGCGATGCGGTAGACGACCTGGCCGCGGTTGTAGGCCGTGCGGCCCGACCAGCCGGCGAAGGCCTTGCGGGCGGCGACGACGGCGTCACGGGCGTCCTTGCGGGAGGCCTGCGAGGCGTTGGCCAGCAGCCCGCCCTTGGCGTCGTTGACGAGGTAGGTGCGTCCGGACTCCGAGCGCGGGAACGCGCCGCCGATGTAGAGCTTGTAGGTCTTCTTCACGTCGATGCGCGCCATCAGGCGTCCGCTCCCTTCAGGTAGGCGGCCAGGCCGGGCAGGCCGCCCTCGCGGCCGTAGCCCGACTCCTTGTAGCCGCCGAAGGGCGACGACGGGTCGAACTTGTTGAACGTGTTGGCCCACACGACCCCGGCCCGCAGGTGGTTGGCCATCCACAGGATGCGCGACCCCTTGTCGGTCCAGACGCCGGCGGAGAGGCCGTACGGCGTGTTGTTGGCCTTCTCGACCGCCTCGGCGGGGGTGCGGAAGGTCAGCACCGAGAGCACCGGGCCGAAGATCTCCTCGCGGGCGATCCGGTGGGCCTGGGTGACGCCGGTGAAGACGGTCGGCGGGAACCAGAAGCCCTGCTTAGGCAGCTCGCACGCCGGCGACCAGCGCTCACCGGCCCCGGAGACCTCCTGCTCGCCGATGTCGGAGAGCTCGCGGATCCGGGCCAGCTGCTCGGCGGAGTTGATGGCACCGACGTCGGTGTTCTTGTCGAGCGGGTCGCCGACGCGCAGCGTGGACATCCGGCGCTTGAGGCGCTCCATGACCTCGTCGGCGACGTTCTCCTGCACCAGCAGGCGCGAGCCCGCGCAGCAGACGTGGCCCTGGTTGAAGAAGATGCCGTTGACGATGCCCTCGACGGCCTGGTCGATGGGGGCGTCGTCGAAGACGATGTTGGCGGCCTTGCCGCCGAGCTCCAGGGTGACCTTCTTGCGCGTGCCGGCGACGGCGCGGGCGATGGCCTTGCCGACCTCGGTCGAGCCGGTGAAGGCCACCTTGTCGACGTCGGGGTGCGACACGACTGCCTGGCCGGTCGCGCCGGCGCCGGTGACGATGTTGACCACGCCGGGCGGCAGGTCGGCCTGCTGGCAGATCTCCGCGAAGAGCAACGCGGTCAGCGGGGTCGTCTCGGCGGGCTTGAGGACCACCGTGTTGCCCGCGGCCAGCGCCGGGGCGATCTTCCAGGCCAGCATCAGGAGCGGGAAGTTCCAGGGGATGACCTGGCCGGCGACGCCGTGGGCCTGCGGGTTGGTCCCGAGGCCAGCGTGCTCGAGCTTGTCGGCCCAGCCGGCGTAGTAGAAGAAGAACGCGGCGACGGTCGGGATGTCGACGTCGCGGGACTCCTTGATCGGCTTGCCGTTGTCGATCGACTCGAGGACGGCGAGCTCGCGGCCGCGCTCCTGGATGATCCGGGCGATGCGGAACAGGTACTTCGCGCGCTCGCTGCCGGGCATCCGCGACCACACGCGGGTGTAGGCCCGCCGGGCGGCCTTGACCGCCAGGTCGACGTCGGCCTCGTCGGCCTCGGCGACCTCGGCCAGGACCTCCTCGGTCGCGGGGCTGATCGTCTTGAAGCTCTTGCCGTGCCCGTCGACGAACTCGCCGTCGACGAACAGGCCGTACGACGGCTTGATGTCGACGATCGCGCGCGACTCGGGGGCCGGGGCGTACTCGAAGAACGGGGTGGCGGTGTCGGGCACCTTGACCATGATTCGCCTCAGTCCAGGGTGAAGTAGTCGGGACCGGAGTAGCGGCCGGTCTGCATCTTGGTGCGCTGCATCAGCAGGTCGTTGAGCAGCGTGGAGGCTCCGAAGCGGAACCAGTCGGGGTCGAGCCAGTCGGGACCGGCGACCTCGTTGACCATGACGAGGTACTTGATGGCGTCCTTGGACGCGCGGATGCCGCCGGCGGGCTTGACGCCGACCATCGCACCGGTCGTCTCGCGGAAGTCGCGGACGGCCTCGAGCATGATCATCGTGACCGGCAGCGTGGCCGCGGGCTGCACCTTGCCGGTGGAGGTCTTGATGAAGTGGCCGCCGGCCATCATCGCCAGCCAGGAGGCCCGGCGGACGTTGTCGTAGGTCTGGAGCTCGCCGGTCTCGAAGATGACCTTGAGGTGGGCGTCCTGACCGTCGGGGCGGGCGCAGGCCTCGCGCACGGCGACGATCTCGTCGTACACCTGCTGGTAGCGACCGGCGAGGAAGGCGCCACGGTCGATGACCATGTCGATCTCGTCGGCACCGGCCTCGACGGCGTCGCGGGTGTCGGCCAGCTTGATGTCGAGGGCAGCGCGACCGCTCGGGAAGGCGGTGGCGACTGCGGCGACGTGCACGCCGGAGTCGCCCAGCGTCTGCTTGGCGGTCGCGACCATGTCGGGGTAGACGCACACGGCGGCCGCGGCGGGGCAGGACGGGTCGGCGGGGTCGGGGCGCATGGCCTTGGAGGCCAGCGCGCGGACCTTGCCGGGGGTGTCCTGGCCCTCGAGCGTCGTCAGGTCGACCATGCGGATCGCGAGGTCGATCGCGAACTCCTTGGAGGTCGTCTTGATCGACCGGGTGCCCAGGCTCGCGGCGCGGGCCTCCGCGCCGACCTGGTCGACCCCGGGGAGGCCGTGGAGGAAGCGGCGCAGGGAGGACTCGGACGAGGTGATGTCGTCGAAGACCCCTGCACTCGCCGTTGAGGCAGAAGTGGTCGTCACCGACCCAGCATAGGGTTGGAGGAGGCCTCGTGGACAAACCGCGTGGACCCCCCGAAGGAGTGTGGATGCAGCAGCAGCCGGTGGAGCAGTTCCACCAGACGAGCGGGCGGGTCACGGCCATCCTGGTGCTCCTGCTGGCCGGCGTCGTGGTCGTGGTCGGCGTGGCCGACCCGGGGTCGGTGTCGGTCGCGGTGGTGGCCGGTGCGCTGCTGGCGGCGGTGCTCGCGTGGGCCTCCATGCTGCGTCCCGCCCTGTGGGTGGCCGGGGAGCAGCTGGTCATGCGCAACATGCTGGAGACGGTCCACGTCCCCCTCGCGGCCATCGAGCAGCTCGCGGTGCGTCAGGTGCTCGCGCTGCGGGCGGGGGACAAGCGCTACGTCTCCACGGTGGTCGGGCGACCGTGGCGCAAGGCCGTGCGCACCCGCAGGCCGGGGAGGGCCGCCGCGCAGAGCGAGCCCGCCGAGGACGCCTCGCCCGGTGGCCTGTCGTACGCCGACTTCGTCGAGGAGCGGCTCCACCTCCTCATGGAGCAGGCGCGCACGAGGGCGGGCGTGCGCGCGCTCTCCGACGAGCAGGTCGCCCTGGCGGCGGGGGTACGCCGGGAGCCGGCCCTGCTGCCCATCGGGCTGGCCCTCGTCGCGTTCGTGGTGTTCGTGGCCGCGTTGGTGGTGTGAGGGACCCCTCAGAGGCCCGCGGCGGTCTTGACGTCGGCTGAGATGGCGTCCAGGCGGCCGGCCGCGACGATCCGGGCGGCGTCGACGCCGCCGTCGGCCTCGACCGGCACGACCACCTCGAGGTAGCACTTCACCTTGGGCTCGGTGCCGCTCGGGCGGACGATCACCCGGGCGCCGTCGGCGAGGGAGTAGCGCAGCCCGTCGGTCGGCGGGAGCGCGTCGCTGCCCAGCGAGAGGTCGTCGACGCGCTGCACGGCGAGGCCGCCCAGGGCGGTCGGCGGGGTGCTGCGCAGCCGCTCCATGGTGGCCCCGATGGCGGCGAGGTCGTCGAAGCGCACCGAGAGCTGGTCGGTGGCGTGCAGCCCGTGCTCGACGGCGATGTCGTCGAGCAGGTCGGTGAGTCCTCGGCCCTCGGCCTTGGCCGCGGCCGCCAGCTCGCAGACGAGCACGAGCGCGGAGATGCCGTCCTTGTCCTTCACGTGCTCGGGATCGACGCAGTAGCCCAGCGCCTCCTCGTAGCCGAACGCGAGGCCCTCGACGCGGCCGATCCACTTGAAGCCGGTGAGCGTCTCCTCGTGGGGCTGGCCGGCGGCCGCGGCCATCTTGGCCAGCAGGGACGAGGAGACGATGGAGTTGGCGTAGGTGCCGTGCTTGCCGCGGCTCAGGAGGTGGTGGCCGAGCAGCGCCCCCACCTCGTCGCCGCGCAGCATCCGCCAGCCGTGCGGGCCGGGGACCGCGACGGCGCAGCGGTCGGCGTCGGGGTCGTTGGCCACCACGATGTCGGCGCCCTTGGCGGCGGCGAGGGCCATCGCGAGGTCCATCGCGCCCGGCTCCTCCGGGTTGGGGAAGACGACGGTGGGGAAGTCCGGGTCGGGGTGCTCCTGCTCCTCGACGACGTGCGGCGCGGCGAAGCCGGCCGTCTCCAGGGCCTGCGCGACCGCCGTACCGCCGACGCCGTGCAGGGGCGTGTAGACGGTGACCAGGTCGCGCGGACCGTCGCCGGCGAGCTCGGCCACGGTGTCGAGGTAGCGGTCGACGATCTGCTCGTCGACGACCGTGCCCGGGCCTCCCCGGGGCACGTCGGCCAGCGCGCCGACGGTGGCGATCCGCTCGGCGATGCCGGTGTCGGCGGGCGGCACGATCTGGCTGCCGTCGCCGAGGTAGACCTTGTAGCCGTTGTCCTGCGGCGGGTTGTGGCTGGCGGTGACCATCACGCCCGCAACGCAGCCGAGCTCGCGGATCGCGTAGGCCAGCAGCGGGGTGGGCAACGGCCGGGGCAGGGTCATCGCCTTGAAGCCGGCGCCGGTCATGACCTCGGCGGTGTCCCGGGCGAAGACGTCGCTGTTGTGGCGGGCGTCGTACCCGATGACGACGGTGCCGCCGCCGGCCCCGGTGTCCTTGAGGTACGCCGCGAGGCCGGCCGCCGCGCGGATGACGACCACGCGGTTCATCCGGTTCGGACCGGCGCCGAGCGCACCGCGCAGGCCCGCCGTCCCGAACTCCAGGGTGCCGGCGAAGCGGTCGGCCAGGTCGGCCGGGTCGCCGCCCGCCTCTACGTCGGCGACGACGCCCTCCAGCTCGGCACGGGTGACCGGGTCGGGGTCCTCGGCGGCCCAGGCGCGGGCGCGGTCGATCATGGTGCTGCGGTCCTCGGTGGCGGAGCTCATGGAGGCACGGTATCGGCGGGGGATTGGGTGAGTGCTCCCCACTCGGGATTCGACGGTTTCGTCAGCCCGCGAGGACGTAGTCGATCGTCAACGGAGGGAGATGCCGGTCGCGGATGCGCGCCACCGGCGGTGGTCGGGTGGCGATGCTGTGGCCCGTCGGGGTGCTGGTCTCGACGCCCCCGTCCGGCCCGGGTCTCGCCCGCCAGCCCGGCGCGTCCTTGGCGTAGTTGCAGGCCTCGCACAGGCCCTGGGCGTTGTCCGCGGCGGTCGGTCCGTCGTCGGCGTGGCGGCGCGGGTGGTCGACGTGCCGGATGGGCGCGTCGCACCAGGGGGTCCGGCAGACCCGGTCACGCAACCGGACGAAGCGGGCGAGGCTGCCGCGGAAGGTCCGCCCCGTTGCGTCCATGGAAACCAGCTCACCGGTCGCGGGGCTCGCGTAGAGCCGACGGAGCCAGACCTTCTCGTCGTGGTCGCACGCGCTCACCACGATCTCCCTTGCCAGCTCGGCCGGGATCGGCCCGAAGCCGTCGAGGTGGGCAGGCTCGTCGGCGCCACCGAAGAGGGCCGCGTCGCTCATGACCAGACCGAGGGACACCCCCGACGATCCGGCTGGGCCGCCGGTGCTCCCTCGTACGCCCTCGACCAGCGTGTCGGCCATGACCTGCGCGCGCGACCGCTCGTCGCCGGCCGCGCGGGCGGCGTCGGCGGCCCGGGTCAGTGAGGCGAAGACGGCAACGCCGTCCTTCACCGGCAGGAGCGCGGTCAGGTAGGTCATGGTGTCCGGTGCCGGTCGCAGGGTGACGCGCCGCTCGGACTCCGCCCTCCGGCGCCGGGCGACGAGGGCGGCGGCGTCGAGTCGTGCGACCTCCCGGAGACAGGCTCCTGCCAGCTCCCGGTCCCCCATCGCCTCGAGGGTCGCGGGGTCGCCGGCGACGACCTCGTCCACGACTGTCCGGTCGGCGAGCGAGAGGCAGGCGGTCTCGCGGGCGACGATCGTCGCCTTCCACTCGGTGATGCGGCCCGCTCGCCAGGCCGACCACGTATGGGGGAGCTCGCGGGCGACGACCCTGGCCAGGCTGAGGTGCTGACGACCGCGGTGCGGCGACTCCCGCCGAGCCCGCGCCACCTGGTCGGCCACGCCTGCTCCCTGCCTGGCTGCCGGGACGCCGGCGTCGGACTGCGCGGCCCGCTGCGACTCGTCGAGCTCTCGGGAGAGGTGGGCCTGAGCGGCCGTGACGACGCACCCGAGTCGCTCGAGCGCGCGGAGCGCGTCGACGCGCTGGGCGTCGTCCAGGCCGCTTGCCGCCTCCAGTCGGGAGGACAAGGCAACGGCCCATGCCTCGACGTCCGACGCGCCCAGCACCCCCTGGCGACCCGTGGCGGGGCCGTTGGTTTCGTGAACCCGAGTGACGTCGAACATGTGTTCGATTCTACCCGTGTGCGCTGACCGTGGGAAGGGGTTGAACAGGCCTGGGGAGAAGTCGGACTACTTCTCGTCGAGCACCATGGCGGCAGTCGCCACCGAAGAGCGGTCCGGGTACGCACGGATGCTCCGGGGCGCACTGCCATCGGCCGGGATGCCAGGGACGTCCGAGGGCTAGATTGCGCGCATGTCACCGTCGAGCACGTCAGCACGCACCGACACGATCATCGAGGTCGTCCGGGAGGCGTTCGCGCCCCTGATGCGCGCCGACCCCGTCGCCTTCCGGGCCAAGTACCGCAAGATGGCCCTCGACCCGCACGCGTTCTACCGCGGCTCCGCGTGCCTCTACTACAGCGACGTCACGCAGGAGCCCGACGACTGGTCCCGGCACGGGGCCGAGCGGATCTGGATCCACGGGGACCTGCACGTGGAGAACTTCGGCACCTACCTCAACTCCGACGGCCGGCTGATCTTCGACATCAACGACTTCGACGAGGCCTACCTCGGGCGCTTCGTCTGGGACCTCCAGCGGTTCGCCGCCAGCCTGGCGCTGGTCGGCTGGCAGAAGGCGCTGCCCGAGGACGCGGTCCGCAAGCTCATCGGCCGCTACCTGCGCTCCTACCTCGCGCAGGTGGACCACTACTCCGGGACGGAGGAGGACGACGACTTCGCGCTCAACCTCGAGAACGCCGACGGCCCGGTGCTCGTGGCCCTCGAGCGCGCCCGCGCCCTGCGCCGGGCCGACCTGCTCGACGACGTGACCGTGCTGGCCAAGGGGGCGCGCCGGTTCATCGAGGACGGCACCGCCCGTCGGCTCGGGCGCGACGAGCGCACCCAGGTGGTGGGGGCGTTCAAGAGCTACCTGGAGACGATCCCGTCGTCGAAGCGCTTCGACCGGGCGCTGTTCTACGAGCTGCGCGACGTCGTCGGCAAGTCCGGCTTCGGCATCGGGAGCGCTGGGCTCCCGGCGTACAACATCCTCGTGGAGGGCTACAGCCAGGCGCTGGACAACGACGTGGTGCTGTCGATGAAGCAGGCCAACGTCCCCGCGGTGTCCCGCTTCGTCGACACCGCCGAGGTCGACGCCTACTTCCAGCACGAGGGGCACCGCACCGTGGTGAGCCAGCGGGCGCTCCAGGTGCACACCGACCCGCTGCTCGGCTACACCGACATCAACGGCACGGGGTACGTCGTGAGCGAGGTGTCGCCGTACGAGGTCGACCTCGACTGGTCCGACATCAACGAGCCCGAGGACATGCGCGCGGTCGTGGACCTGCTCGGCCGGGCGACGGCCAAGATCCACTGCGCCTCCGACGAGGACAGCGACCAGGACCTGGTCAACATCCAGGTCGAGGAGGCCATCGTCGCCTCGCTGAAGGGTCGACGCCGCGAGTTCGGCGACTGGCTGTGCCAGTGGGGCATCGACTACGCGATGCGGGTCCGCGAGGACCACTCGCTGTTCGTCGACGCCTTCCGCGAGGGACGGATGGGGATGGCCTCGACCTGATCCCTGCCGGGAGGGTCAGGCGTCGATGCTGGACATGTCGCCGTACCGCGCACCGACGACGGCGTCGCGCGGCACCGCCGCGTCGAGGGCCGCGAGGTCGTCGGCGGTGAGCTGCACGTCGGCCGCGCCGACGTTCTCCTCGAGGTAGGCCACCCGCTTGGTGCCGGGGATCGGCACGACGTCGTCGCCCTGGGCGAGCACCCAGGCGAGGGCGAGCTGGCCGGGGGTGGCGCCCTTCTCGTCGGCGATGGCCGCGATCCGGTCGACGAGCGCGAGGTTGGCGTCGAGCCCCTCCCCGTTGAGGCGGGGGAAGTAGGCGCTGTTGCGGGAGTCGCCCTCGGACAGGGTGCCGGGGCGGATGGCGCCGGTGAGGATGCCTCGACCGAGCGGCGAGTAGGGGACCAGGCCGATCGAGAGCTCGCGCAGGACGGGGAGGATCTCGTCCTCGAGGTCGCGGGTGAACAGCGAGTACTCCGTCTGCAGCGCGGTGATCGGGTGCGTCGCGTGCGCCTTGCGGATGTTGGCCGCGGAGGCCTCCGACAGCCCGAGGTGGCGGACCTTGCCGGCCTCCACGAGCTCGGCCATGGCGCCCACGGTCTCCTCGATCGGGACGGACTTGTCGACGCGGTGCTGGTAGTAGAGGTCGATGTGGTCGACCCCGAGACGCTGGAGGCTGGCGTCGCAGGCCGCGCGGACGTACTCCGGCTTGCCGTTGATGCCGACGCGGGTGCCGTCGGGCTTGCGCTCGTTGCCGAACTTGGTGGCCAGCTGCACCTCGTCACGGCGGCCGGCGATGGCCTTGCCGACCAGCTGCTCGTTGGTGAACGGGCCGTACATGTCGGCGGTGTCGAGGAAGGTCACGCCGAGGTCGAGGGCGCGGTGGATGGTGTCGAGGCCCTGCTGCTCGTCGGCCGAGCCGTAGAACTCGCTCATCCCCATGCAGCCGAGGCCCATGGTCGAGACGGTCAGGTCGCCGAGCTGTCGCTTCTGGATGGTCATGACCCGAGTCAACGCCTTGGAGCGCGCTCGAAGTCAAGCGATGCGGGCGACGCCGGCGGCCTGCTCGTAGAGCTCGACCTTGTGGTCGATGGCGCTGAGGTGGTCACGGACCTCGTCGAGCCGTCGCAGCACGCGCTCGCGGTGGGCGCGGAGCAGGTCCAGGCGCTCGGCCTCGTTGCCGGACCCGGCCCGGACCAGGTCGGCGTACCGCTTGACGTCGCGGATCGGCATGCCGGTGGAGCGCAGCTTGGAGATCAGCGTGATCCACGCCAGGTCGGCGTCGTCGTAGGCGCGGTGGCCGGACGTGGAGCGGCGCACGGGCGTGCGCATCAGGCCGTCGCGCTCGTAGTAGCGCAGCGTGTGGGCGGTGAGGCCGGTGCGCTCGGCGGCCTCGGCGATGGTCAGGCTCATGGGTCCAGTCTGCGGGGTCGTGCGGCGTTCGCAAGTCCTGCTCACAGGCCCAGGAGGCGGGTGGACGCGGTGCGCATCTCGACCTTGCGGACCTTGCCGGTGACCGTCATCGGGAACTCGTCGACGACCACGACGTAGCGGGGGATCTTGAAGTGCGCCAGCTTGCCGGTGGCGAACTCCCGCAGCGCCGGCGCGTCGAGCGGCGCGACGCCGGGACGCATCCGGACCCAGGCGCAGAGCTCCTCGCCGTACTTCTCGTCGGGGACGCCGATGACCTGCACGTCCTCGATGTCGGGGTGCGTGTAGAGGAACTCCTCGATCTCGCGCGGGTAGACGTTCTCCCCGCCGCGGATGACCATGTCCTTGATCCGGCCGGTGATGGAGAGGTTGCCGGCCTCGTCCATCACGGCGAGGTCGCCGGTGTGCATCCAGCCGTCGCGCAGCACCTCGGCGGTCTTCTCCGGCTCGTCCCAGTAGCCGAGCATCACCGAGTAGCCCTTGGTCGCGAGCTCGCCCGCCTCTCCGCGCGGGAGGGTCTCGTCGGTGAGCGGGTCGACGACCTTGACCTCGAGGTGGGGGCCGACGCGACCGACGGTGCCGACCTTGACGTCGAAGTCGTCGTCGGTGCGGGTCTGGGTGGACACCGGGGAGGTCTCGGTCATGCCGTAGCAGATCGTCATCTCGCCGATGCCGGCGTCGATGAGCTTGCGCATCATCTCCGCGGGGCAGGGGGAGCCGGCCATGATCCCCGTGCGCACCGACGACAGGTCGTACGACGCGAAGTCCGGCAGCGCCCACTCCGCGATGAACATGGTCGGTACGCCGTACAGGCTGGTGCAGCGCTCCTGCGCGACCGCGGCGAGGGTCAGCGCGGGGTCGAAGCCGGGGGCGGGGATGACCATCGTGGCGCCGTGGGTCAGGGCCGCGAGGTTGCCCATCACCATCCCGAAGCAGTGGTAGAACGGCACCGGGATGCAGATCCGGTCCTCGTGGGTGTAGCGACAGATCTCCCCGACGAACCAGCCGTTGTTGAGGATGTTGCGGTGGCTGAGGGTCGCGCCCTTGGGGAACCCGGTCGTGCCCGACGTGTACTGGATGTTGATCGCGTCGTGGGGGTCGAGGGTGGCCTCGCGGGCGTCGAGGTCGGCGGCGTCGACGGTGTCGCCGGTGGCCAGCAGGTCGTCCCACTCCGGGCCGCCGAGGACCGTGCTGGCCCTCAGGGCGGTGCACTCCGCGCGCACCTCGCCGAGCATCGACACGTAGTCGCTCGACTTGAAGCTCTCGGCGAGGAAGAGGTGGCTGATGCCCGCCTGGTTGAGGACGAAGGCCAGCTCGTGGGTGCGGTACGCCGGGTTGATGGTCACCAGGACGGCGCCGATGCGCGCGGTGGCGAGCTGGACGACCGTCCACTCGGCGCAGTTGGGCGCCCAGATCCCGACCCGGTCGCCCTGGGCGGTCCCGCCGGCGAGCAGGCCCTGGGCCAGCCGGCGTACGTCGGCATCCAGCTCGGACCACGTCCACCGCCGCCCGGTGCTGACCTCGACCAGCGCCTCGTGGTCGGGATGCTTCTCGACCGTGCGGGTCAGGCACGCCCCGATCGTCTCCTCCAGCAGGGCGGGCGTGGTCTCTCCGACGGCGTGTGCGTCCATGCCGCCACCCTAGTGACCGGGGTCACGTCGTCGAGGGGCGTCCCAGCTCGGCCAGGCGGCGGCGCGCGTCGTCGAGTCCCTTCTCGTTCTCTGCCGGGTCGATCCCGCCGGTGAGGTCGTGGTTGGCCAGCCGGCGCGCGAAGTAGGAGCCCTGCACCGCCTCCCGGAAGCGACGGAAGGCGTCGAGGCGCTGGAGCTCCGCGTCGTCGAGCGGGCCGTGCCTCCGGTAGGTGTCGAGGAACGGTCGGGCCGCGTCGCTCCCGCCCAGGTACATCACCGCGGAGGCCACGTCGTACAGGACGGGTCCCCGCCGGGCCCCGGTCCAGTCGATGAGGCCGGTGACCCCGGTGGTGTCGTCGTGCACGAAGGCCTCGGGCGCCGGGTCGGTGTGGAGGCCGGACCAGGTGAGGGTCAACGGATCGGTCTCGGCACGGACCGCCTCCACGGCTCGGGCGAGCCACGGGTGCGCCGTGATCTCGGGGAGGGCCGAGGCGAGCCAGTCGGTCATGAAGGCGCCGGTCGCGTCACCCCTCGTCGGGCGGCCGGCGAGGTGGATGCCAGCGAGCGTGGCTGCCATCCAGTGCTGCTCGTCGTCGGTCTCGCCGTCGAGCTCCCGGCCGGGCACGTGCTCGAGCAGGGCCAGGGGAGGGTCGGCCAGCACCAGCCTGCCGTCGGTCGTCGGCACGGGGCGACCGGTGACGAAGCCGGAGTCCGCGAGCGCCGCTGCCACCTCGCACCCGGCGACCAGGTCGGCGGCGGCGGGTGCCGGCACGTGCTTGGCGACGTAGCTCGCTCCGTCGTGCTCGACCAGCCAGGTCTGGGAGTTGATGCCGCCGTCCAGCGGGCGGGCGGCGGCCACGTCCATGTCCCAGTGGGTCAGCAGGAGGCCGGCGACGTCGATCACGCCGGACACCCTCGCACGTGGCGGCTCGACATCACCCCGACGTGCCGATGACGAGGCGGGGGTCAGTCGCCGAGGGCGGGGCGGTGGAACTGCTCGAGCGCGAACGGCCCACCGACGTACGCCGCCTCGTCGTCGTCCTCGGGACGCTCCGGGATGCGGTCGGCGAACGCCTCGGCGTCGTCCAGGGGGTCGTAGCCCAGGCGACGACCCGGCTCCAGGTCCCACCACGCGCGGGTGTTGGCGCTGATGCCGTACATGACCGCGAAGCCGGGGGAGGGGGCGGTGAGGGCAGCCTCGACCATGCGCACGCAGTCGTCGTGCGAGAGCCAGGTGGACAGGGCACGGCGGGTAGCGGGCTCGTCGAGGAAGGACCCGATCCGGCAGGCGACGGCGTCGACGGCGTACCGGTCGGCGTACAACGACAGCACGGCCTCGGCGGCGACCTTGCCGACGCCGTAGAACGTGTCGGGGCGGGGGCGGGCGTCGTCGGAGACGAGGTCGCGGCGTGGGGTGCGGCCGACCGCGTGGTTGGACGAGGCGTAGACGATCCGGGAGACCCGGTGCTCGACCATGGCGTCGAGCAGGGCCGCGGTGGTGACGACGTGCGAGGTCAGGGAGGCCGGCAGCGAGGCCTCGTCCGGGTGGCCGGCGAG
This sequence comes from Nocardioides sp. P4_G4, assembly GCF_056401085.1. NCBI lineage: Bacteria > Bacillati > Actinomycetota > Actinomycetes > Propionibacteriales > Nocardioidaceae > Nocardioides > Nocardioides sp. P4_G4. The sequence continues at coordinate 65,207 of NZ_JBFUKA010000004.1, read as the reverse complement.
GTGGACGACCGCATCGAGGCGCTCGGCGTCGAAGACGGCCATCACGGCGTCGGGGTCGCTGCAGTCGACCGTGTGCCAGGTGCCCGTGAAGCCCTCCGGCTCCGGCACCAGGTCGAGTCCGACGACCTCGTGGTCGCGGTCGCACAGGCCGAGGGTGACGACGCGGCCGATGGAGCCGGCCGCGCCGGTGACGAGGATGCGCATGTCAGGCTCCGTTCATCAGATGCGGGGGACGATCTGGCCGAGCAGGTCACCCATCCGCGACGCGGCCGCCTTGCCCGCCTCGAGGACCTCCTCGTGGTTGAGCGGCTCGCCGCTGATCCCGGCGGCCAGGTTGGTGACCAGGCTGATGCCGAGCACCTCCATGCCGGCCTCGCGGGCGGCGATCGCCTCGAGGGTGGTCGACATGCCCACGAGGTGGCCGCCGATGGCGCGGACCATGCCGATCTCGGCCGGGGTCTCGTAGTGCGGGCCGGGGAACTGCACGTAGACGCCCTCGTCGAGGGTCGGGTCGATCTCCCGGCACAGCCCGCGCAGCCGCGGGCTGTAGAGGTCGGTGAGGTCCACGAAGTTGGCGCCCTCGATGGGGCTGGTCGCCGTGAGGTTGATGTGGTCGGAGATGAGCACGGGCTGGCCCGGCTCGAAGGTCTCCTTGAGACCGCCGCACCCGTTGGTCAGCACGATGGCGCGGCAGCCGGCCGCGGCCGCCGTACGCACGGGGTGGACGACGGCGCCGACGCCCTTGCCCTCGTAGAAGTGCGTGCGGCTGAGGAACACCAGGACGCGCCGGCCGGCGACCTCGAGGCTGCGGATCTTGCCCGAGTGCCCGACCACCCCGGCGGCGTGGAAGCCCGGGAGGTCGGTGGTGGCGATCTCCGCGGTGGCCTCGCCGAGGGCGTCGACGGCGGGCAGCCAGCCGGAGCCGAGGACGAGGGCGATGTCGTGCCGCTCGACGCCGGTGAGCTCGGCGAGGGTGGCGGCGGCGTCCTGGGCGAGAGTCTTGTGGTCGGTCACGGGGGTGATCCTAGGGCCGTGGTTGGCTTGCGCCATGAGTGAGGCAGCCCCCCGTGACCTCGAGTTCGGCGACTACGACACCCGGCTCGGGGCGTACGCCGTGATCGTGGACGGCGACCGCGTCCTGCTGGCCTGGTGGAACGGCGAGGGCCACGGTGAGCCCGGGTGGTCGTTGCCCGGTGGCGGGGTGGACCTGCCCGAGACGGCGGAGCAGGGCATGGTCCGCGAGGTGCGGGAGGAGACGGGGTTCGACGTGGTGTCCACCGGACTGCTGGTCGTGGACTCGCACCTCGTTCCTCCCGGCGAGCGGACCACCGAGACGGACCGCTGGGTGCGCTCGCTGCGGGTCGTGCACACCGCACGGATCGTCGGCGGCTCGCTCGGGACCCTCGAGGTGGGCGGGTCCACCGATCGTGCGGAGTGGGTGCCGATCGCCGCGGTGCCCGACCTGCCGCGGTCCGGGATCGTCGACGTCGCGCTCGCCGCGCTCCTCGCCGCCCGCTGAGACCTGGCGGCCGGTCAGAGCCCCGTCGACCGGCAGGAACGCCGGCGCAGGGCGCCGACGTAGTCGACCGGCGCGTCGGCGGCCTCGGCGGCGTCGGCCAGCACCCCGAGGTACGACGCACTCGGCAGCCCGCCCTCGTAGGCGTCCAGGACGTAGGCCCAGACCACCTGCTCGCCTGACATCGTCGAGACCCGCACCCGGGTCTTGCGGTAGAGCCCGGTGTCGGCGGACTCCCAGCGGTCGAGCTCGGTCTCGTCCTCGGACGTGACGTCGTAGACCGCGACGAAGACCTGCTCGATGGGGTCCTCGACGATCGTCGCGAGGGCTCCGTCCCAGCCGTGCTCCTCGCCGCCGAAGGTCAGCCGCCACCCCGTCAGCCAGCCCGTGGAGCGCAGCGGGGAGTGGGGACAGCGCTCGCTCATGCGGGCGGGGTCGAGGTTGGTCCCGTAGGCGGCGTACAAGGTCACCCGGCCAAGGCTAGCGACGTCGGGGCCGAGGGCTAGTCTGTGGCCCGTGACCGACACGCACTTCGACACCCTTGTCCTCGGCGCCGGCCCCGGTGGCTACGTCGCCRCCATCCGCGCCTCCCAGCTCGGCCAGAAGGTGGCAGTGGTCGAGAAGAAGTACTGGGGAGGTGTCTGCCTCAACGTCGGGTGCATCCCGTCCAAGGCCCTGCTGAAGAACGCCGAGCTGGCGCACACGCTCCAGCACGAGAAGGCCAAGTTCGGTATCGAGGGTGACGCCACCATGTCGTTCGGACCGACCCACAAGCGCTCGCGCGACGTGAGCGCCGGGATCGTCAAGGGCGTCCACTTCCTGATGAAGAAGAACAAGATCACCGAGGTCGACGGCTGGGGCACCCTCACCGGCCCGAAGAGCCTCGACGTCAAGGACGACGACGGCAACGTCACGTCCTACACCTGCGACAACCTCATCATCGCCACCGGCGCCACCGTCCGGCTCGTGCCGGGCGTGACCCTCAGCGACAACGTGGTGACCTACGAGGAGCAGATCCTCACCGACCAGCTCCCGAAGTCCATCGTCATCGGCGGCTCGGGCGCGATCGGCGTCGAGTTCGCCTACGTGATGGCCAACTTCGGTGTCGACGTCACCATCGTGGAGTTCCTCGACCGGATGGTGCCCACCGAGGACGCCGACATCTCCAAGGAGCTCGCCAAGCACTACAAGAAGCTCGGCGTGAAGGTGCTCACCAGCACGGCCGTCAAGGGCGTCGAGGACACCGGCTCCGGCGTCAAGGTCACCGTCGCGCCCGCCGCCGGCGGCGACACCCAGGTGCTGGAGGCCGACAAGTTCCTGGCCGCGTTCGGGTTCGCGCCGCGCGTCGAGGGCTACGGCCTCGAGGCCGCGGGCGTCGAGCTCACCGAGCGGGGTGCGGTCAAGATCGACGACTACATGCGCACCAACGTCGAGGGTGTCTACGCCATCGGCGACTGCACCGGCAAGATGATGCTGRCCCACGTCGCCGAGGCGATGGGCGTGGTGGCGGCCGAGACGATCAACGACGCCGAGACCATGCCGATCAACTACGACATGGTCCCGCGCGCCACCTACTGCATGCCGCAGATCGCCTCCTTCGGCTACTCCGAGGCCCAGGCCAAGGAGAAGGGGTACGACGTGAAGACCTCGTCGTTCCCGTTCACCGCCAACGGCAAGGCGATGGGCCTCGGCGAGGCGTTCGGCTTCGTCAAGGTGGTGGCCGACGCCGAGCACAACGAGATCCTCGGCGCCCACATCATCGGCCCCGGCGTCACCGAGCTGCTGCCCGTCCTGACCCTGGCCCAGCAGTGGGACCTGACCGCCGACGAGGTGGCGCGCAACGTCTTCGCGCACCCGACGCTGACCGAGGCCGTCAAGGAAGCCGTGCACGGCATCGCCGGTCACATGATCAACCTCTGATGGCGGACCGCGTCGTCATCGTCGGCGGCGGCCCCGGCGGCTACGAGGCGGCCCACGTGGCCGCCCAGCTCGGCGCCGAGGTCACCATCGTCGACACCGACGGGGTGGGCGGTTCCGCGGTCCTCACCGACTGCGTGCCCTCCAAGACCCTCATCGCCACCGCGGAGCTGATGACCGAGGTGTCGGAGTCGGCGGAGCTGGGCATCGACTTCGCCGATCAGGAGGGCGACGCGGCGACCACCATCCGGGTCGACCTGGGCAAGGTCAACGCGCGCGTCAAGCAGCTGGCGGCCGACCAGTCGGCCGACATCGCGGCCCGCCTGGACCGTGACGGCGTCCGCGTCGTGCGTGGTCGCGGTCGCCTGGCCCCCCGGATGACCGTGGTGGCGACCCTGCCCGACGGCTCCGAGGAGACGCTCGAGGCCGACGCGATCCTCCTCGCCACCGGGGCGGCTCCCCGCACGCTCGAGTCCGCGCAGCCCGACGGCGAGCGGATCCTCACCTGGGAGCAGGTCTACGACCTCGACGAGGTGCCGGAGAAGCTCATCGTCGTGGGCTCCGGCGTCACCGGCGCCGAGTTCGCCAGCGCCTACCTCGCCCTCGGGATCCCGGTCACCCTGGTCAGCTCCCGCGACCGGGTGCTGCCCGGCGAGGACGCCGACGCATCCGCGGTCCTGGAGGAGGTGGCGACCCGGCGCGGCATGGAGGTGCTCGGGCAGTCCCGCATGCAGTCGGTGACCCGCGACGGCGACACCGTCACCGTCACCCTCACCGACGGGCGCATCGTCACCGGCTCGCACTGCATCCTGGCGCTGGGCTCGGTCCCCAACACCGCGGACCTCGGGCTCGAGGACGCGGGTGTCGCCACCGATGCCGCCGGCTTCATCACCGTCGATCGCGTCTCGCGCACCTCCGCGCGGGGCGTGTACGCCGCGGGCGACTGCACCGGCATCCTCATGCTCGCCTCCGTGGCGGCCATGCAGGGCCGGATCGCCATGTGGCACTTCCTCGGCGACGCGGTCTCGCCGCTGGACCTCAAGAAGGTCTCCTCCAACGTCTTCACGTCACCGGAGATCGCCACGGTCGGCTGGTCGCAGAAGTCGGTCGAGGAGGGCGAGATCCAGGCCGAGGTGGTGACCCTGCCCCTGGCCGGCAACGCCCGCGCCAAGATGCAGGGCGTGCGCGACGGCTTCGTCAAGCTCTTCATCCGACCCGGCACCGGCATCATCGTCGGGGGAGTGGTCGTGGGGCCGCGGGCCTCCGAGCTCATCCACCCCGTGTCGATCGCGGTGGCCGAGTCGCTGACGGCCGACCAGCTGGCCCAGGCGTTCACGGTCTACCCGTCGATGAGCGGGTCGATCGCCGAGGCGGCCCGGCGGCTGCACCGGGTCTGACGCCCGGGCGGGCGGGGGCTACTTCGGCCCCCACCCTCCCTTGTCGTCCATCGAGTCGGTGTAGTACTTGATGCGCGGCCAGTCGTTGTTGGCGTCCAGGCCGTCCAGCCCCGAGTTGAGGACGCGCCACATGCTCGTCTTCACGGTGGCGTTCTCGGCCCAGTACTTCTCCAGGGCCAGCGCCAGGCTGGCCACGGCCAGCACGGCGTCGAGGATCACCTTGAGCGCCGGGCCGGTGTCCAGGGTGACCCACTGGCCGGCGTCGGTGCCCTCCTTGATGGCGTCCACGATCGAGCCGGCGTAGTCGAGGATCGCCGCCACGATGTCGTTCCAGATGTCGTTGATCTGCTTGGCGCCCTCGGAGCACGCGGTGGCGGCCGACACGATGCCGGAGTCCATGCCGGCGATGGCCGCGACCTGCTCGCCGATCATGTTGGAGTAGGCGTCGTACGCGTCGCCCTCCCAGTGCGTGCCCACGCTCGTCTTCAGGCGCTCCATGACCGTCTTCTCGTCCCGGAGCGCGCCGGCCGCGGAGATGTACGACGCGTTCATCGCCATCAGCTCGAACGGGTCGCCGGTCACGTTGTCGACCTCGTCCCAGATCTCCTTGGCCTTGGTCTCGAACTCGGTGACGAGCTCCTGCATCTTGTTCTCGCAGCTGTTCTTGGCCGCCTCGTAGGCCGCCTTGAGACCGGGGCTGAGCCAGCCCCAGTTGCTGTCCATGATGCACTTCTCCCACTGGGCGCTGACCCACTCGAGGCCCTCGTTCAGCTTGTCGGCGTACTCCGTCATCTTCTCCTCGACGTCGAGGCGGAAGTCGGGGTGGTGCGCGTAGTCGGTCATCGCGGCGTCCCGTCGGGGTTGTGGAAGGTGTCGGCGACGTCGGCGTCGGTCGCACCGAAGTCCTTGGCCGTCGTCTGGAGGGCGGCGGCGATGTCGAACATGGTCTGCTGGGCGGTGAGCATGGCCTGGAACATCGACTCGATGAAGTCGTCGTGTGCCTCGCCGATGTTGGCCGAGGTGGCCAGCAGGCCGAACTCGGAGCCTCGGCCCCGACCCCGCATGATGTCGGCCCGGGCACCGACGAACTCGGTGGCGATGCCCTCCCAGCCGGCTGCCGCCGCCATCAGGGCGTCGCGGTCCTCCTTGATACCCATGTCATGCACTCCCGTCCGGGTCGGCGGTGGTCGCCTGGATGATCGCGTCCTCGAGGAACTCGGTGCGTGCCCCGGAGAGCCACTCGGCGTCGGCGTCGACGGTGAGCAGGCCCCCGTCGGCGTCCCGGGTGATCCGGAGGTAGCCGTTGCGCGACACCCCGGTCACCGTCACGCGCGGCGTGACCGGAGCCGCCCCGCCCAGGCGGTCGGCACGGTAGGCGGCGTACGACACGTCGCCCACGCGCGGGGTCCGCAGGCCCGGGCGCTCGGCGAAGCTGCGCTCGACCTCGGCGAGGAAGTCGTCGGCGGTGCCGGCCTCCTCGAGCGTGTCGAGGGTGAGCTGGCCGTCGGCCGCCTGGAACGCGCCGAGGAGCGAGCTGCTGAGGGCGTCGGGTGTGCGGAGACGGTCGACGTCGTGGACTCGCACGCGGGTGATGCGGCGCGACGGCTCGAGGGTCACCTCGAGCGTGTCGTGCCGGTCGGTGGCGGTGGTGGTCATGTGCCGGTTCCTCCCCACGGCGCAGCACGCTGAAACGTGCTGAGGTGGTCCGACCGCGCGGAGCGTGCCAGAGTTCGGCCGTGACCAAGGCGATGACGGTGGTGCTCGGACTCCTCCTCCCCCTCCTCCTGCTGCTGGGCGGCTGCTCGGAGGACGACAGCGGGACCGTCACGGCGGCCCAGCTGCCGGACAACCTGTGCGAGGTCGTGCCGGCCGCGCAGCTGGACCGCTGGCAGCTCGCGGAGGACACCCACTCGACCGACAACGACGGGCCCATCAACTCGGCGCGCTGCACCCTGTCGTCGGACGCGACCAGCGGGATCGAGCTGTCCGTCGACAGCCTGGGCGGCGGCGATGCCGAGTCGGCCACCGGGTTCACGGCCGACCTGTATGCGGAGCGGTGCGGCAACGTGCGCACCGAGGGGGAGTTCCTCGACACGGGGGACGAATGCACCGCGACCCGGGAGGCGGACGGCACCCGGACCGTGACCACGCTGACCAGGCTGCCCGACAGCTACAGCGTGGTGTGGGTCCAGCTGGTCACCCCGGCGGACGACGCCGACGCCGCGGACGAGGCGTCGGGCGACCTCGTCGAGGCCGTGCGCAGCGAGCTCGAGGGCGCGTCCTCCTAGGTGAACCTGGTACGGCCCGCCCCAGCAGCCGGGGTCAGCCGTACGGGCCGTTCGGGCCGTTGATGGTGGAGCGCAGGCCGGAAGTACAGGGATGTAGTTATCGCAGTCCGGTTGTGGGCTCCTGTGACGCGTGGTGTCATCGAGCGTCACGCCAGTCCCACCCGACTCAGGAGACGCACCGGATGCGCCGTCCCACCCGCCCGCTCGCCTCCCTCGGCGCGACCGTCCTGGTCGCGTCCGTGCTGACGGTGGCGATGTCCGCTGCCCCGTCGACGGCCAGCCGCAGGTCCGAGGTGTACGCAGTCTCCGGCCCCTCGACGATCACCCTCACGGGCCACGGCTTCGGCCACGGCCACGGGATGTCGCAGTACGGCGCCGAGGGTGCGGCCCGCCAGGGCCTCACGTGGCAGCAGATCATCGGCTTCTACTACCCCGGCACCGCGTGGGGCGAGATGCGGGGACAGATCTCGGTGTGGCTGACCGGGGACACCACCGACGACGTCGTGGTGGCCGCGCAGCAGGGGCTGGCCGTCACCCGGCTGGCCCCCCGCAAGACCTGGGCGCTCCCGGCCAACGGGGCGCGGCAGTGGCGGGTCAACGGGCTGGCCGGTGGTCGCTCGCAGGTCCAGTTCGTGAAGTCCGGCGGCTGGCGCACGTGGAAGGTCTTCCGCGGCGACGCGGAGTTCTCGGCGGCGAAGAAGAGGCTCACGCTCATCACCCCGTCCGGTGCCAGGTCCTTCCGCGGCCGGCTGCGCTCGGCCTCGCCCGTCCCCGGTGGCACCGCGCGCGACACCGTCAACATCCTGAGCATGGAGTCCTACCTGCGCGGCGTCGTACCGCTCGAGATCCCGGCGTCGTGGAGCCCGGACGCGGTGCGGGCGCAGGCGGTCGCCGCACGCACGTACGCCGCGGCCGAGCGTTCGCACCCCAACGCCCGGCACTACCAGATCTGCGACACCTCCCAGTGCCAGGTCTACGGAGGGCTCGGCGCCGAGCACCCCGCGGCCACCCAGGCGATCCGCGACACCGCACGCCAGGGCCTCACCTACGAGGGTCGACCCGCCTTCACGCAGTTCTCCGCCAGCAGCGGCGGGTGGACCTCCGCCGGGTCCACGCCCTACCTCGTCGCCCAGGAGGACCCGTACGACGGGTGGGACGGCAACGGCGTCCACGACTGGACCATGACGGTCAACGACTCCGCGCTCGAGCGCCACTACCCGGCGATCGGCGACCTGACCTCGATCGAGATCGCAGGCCGGGACGGCAACGGCGACTGGGGCGGCCGGGTGCAGGACATGACGCTCGTCGGCACCCGGGGCCGAGCGGCCGTCACCGGCGACACCCTGCGCTCCATCCTGGGCCTGCGGTCGTCGTGGTTCACCGTCACCGTGGCCCCGCTGAGCGCGCGCACCCGGGACTGACCCCGCTCAGTCCTTGAGCACCAGCACCAGGTCGCCACCCTCGACGGCCTGGGTGCCCGGGACCGCGATCCGCTCCACGGTCCCGGCGCGCGGCGCGGTGATGGAGGCCTCCATCTTCATCGCCTCGATGGTCGCGACGGTCTGCCCGGCCTCGACGGTGTCGCCCTCGGCGACGCCGACCGTGACCACCCCGTCGAAGGGCGCCGCCACGTGGCCGCCGTGCGAGGCGTCGGCCTTCTCCGCGGCCGCCACCTCGGAGGCGACGTTGCGGTCGCGGACCCCGACCGGGCGCATCTGGCCGTTGAGCGTGCACATGACGGTGCGGATGCCGCGCTCGTCGGGATCGCTGATCGCCTCGAGGCCGATGAGCAGGCGCTTGCCCTCGTCGAGGTCGACGACGTGCTCCTGGCCGCGTCGCAGCCCGTAGAGGTAGTCGATGGTGGGCAGCACGGACAGGTCGCCGTACGTCTGCCGGGACTCCTTGAAGTCCTTCGTCGGCCCGGCGAAGAGCAGCTGGTTGAGGGTGTCGCGCCGCTCCCGCGACGAGCCCGAGGCGAGGCCGGCGGACTGCTCGGGGGTCAGGTCGGCGGTCGGCTTCCTCCACGTGCGACCGGCGAGCGCCTTGGTGCGGAAYGGCTCGGGCCAGCCACCGGGCGGGTCGCCGAGCTCGCCGTTGAGGAAGCCGATCACGGAGTCGGGGATGTCGAAGGAGCCCGGGTCGTCCTGGAACTCCTGCGGGTCGGCGCCGACCGCGACCAGGTGCAGGGCGAGGTCACCGACGACCTTGGACGACGGGGTCACCTTGACCACGTTGCCGAGGATGTCGTTGGCCGCGGCGTACATGTCCTCGACCTGCTCGAACTTCTCGCCGAGGCCGAGCGCGATCGCCTGCTGGCGCAGGTTGGAGAGCTGGCCGCCGGGGATCTCGTGGCGGTACACGCGACCGGTCGGGGCCGGCAGCCCGGACTCGAAGGGCGCGTAGACGCGGCGGGTCGCCTCCCAGTAGGGCTCGAGCGCGTTGATGCTGGCCAGCGACAGGCCAGTCTCGCGGGGGCCGTGGTCGGTGGCCGAGACCAGGGCGGAGAGCGGCGGCTGCGACGTCGTACCGGCCATCGAGGCGCAGGCGGCGTCGACGGCGTCGACGCCCGCGTCGATCGCCGCGACCAGGGTCGCGAGCTGCCCGCCCGGGGTGTCGTGGGTGTGCAGGTGGACCGGCAGGTCGAACTCCTCGCGCAGCGCGGTGACCAGGGTCCGGGCGGCCGGGACGCGCAGCAGCCCGGCCATGTCCTTGATCGCGAGCACGTGGGCGCCGGCGTCGACGATCCGGCGGGCCAGGTCGAGGTAGTAGTCGAGCGTGTAGAGGGTCTCGTCGGGGTCCGACAGGTCGCCCGTGTAGCAGAGCGCCACCTCGGCGACGGTCGTGCCGGTGGCGCGCACCGCCTCGATGGCCGGGCGCATCTGCTCGACGTCGTTGAGCGCGTCGAAGATGCGGAAGACGTCGATGCCGGTCTCGGCGGCCTCCGCGACGAAGGCCTCGGTCACCTCCGTCGGGTACGGCGTGTAGCCGACCGTGTTGCGACCGCGCAGCAGCATCTGGAGGCAGATGTTGGGCACCGCCTGGCGTAGCAGCGCCAGCCGCTCCCACGGGTCCTCGGACAGGAAGCGCAGCGCCACGTCGTACGTCGCCCCGCCCCACGCCTCGAGGGACCACAGCTCGGGGGTCGTGCGGGCCACGTGGCCGGCGACGCTGAGCAGGTCGCGGGTGCGCACCCGGGTGGCGAGCAGGGACTGGTGGGCGTCGCGGAAGGTCGTGTCGGTGACGGCCACCCGGTCCTGGGCCCGGAGGGCGCGGGCGAACTCCTCGGGCCCGACCTGCAGCAGGTGCTGCCGGCTGCCGTCCGGGGCGGGTACGTCGAGGCTCACGGCCGGCAGCTTGGTCACCGGGTCGACCGTCACCGGTGCCGGGCCGTGCGGCTGGTTGACGGTGACGTCGGCGAGGTAGGTCAGCAGCTTGGAGCCGCGGTCGCCCGAGGCGCGCGCCGAGAGGAGCTGGGGGTGGTCCTCGATGAAGCCCGTGGTGAGCCGACCGGCGGCGAAGTCGGGGTCGTCGAGCACGGCCTGCAGGAACGCGATGTTGGTGGAGACGCCGCGGATGCGGAACTCCGCGACGGCGCGGCGGGCCCGCTCGACGGCCTTGTCGAAGGTCCGGCCCCGGCAGGTGAGCTTGGCCAGCATCGAGTCGAAGTGGGCGCTGACCTCGGCGCCGGTGTAGGTCGTGCCGCCGTCGATGCGCACGCCGGCGCCACCGGGGGAGCGGTAGGTCGTGATCTTGCCGGTGTCGGGGCGGAAGCCGTTGGCGGGGTCCTCGGTCGTGATGCGGCACTGCAGGGCGGCGCCGCGGACCACGATGCCCTCCTGCGAGAGGCCGAGGTCGGCCAGCGTCTCGCCGGAGGCGATCCTCATCTGCGACTGGACGAGGTCGACGTCGGTGATCTCCTCGGTGACCGTGTGCTCGACCTGGATGCGCGGGTTCATCTCGATGAAGACGTAGTTGCCGGCGGGGTCGAGCAGGAACTCGACCGTGCCCGCGTTGCGGTAGCCGATCTCGCGGGCGAAGCGGACCGCGTCGGCGCACATCCGGTCCCGCAGCTCGGCGGGGAGGTTGGGCGCGGGCGCGATCTCGACGACCTTCTGGTGCCGGCGCTGGACCGAGCAGTCGCGCTCGAAGAGGTGGATGACGTTGCCCTCGCCGTCGGCCAGGATCTGCACCTCGATGTGGCGCGGGTCGACGACCGCCTGCTCGATGAAGACGGTCGGGTCGCCGAAGGCGCCCTCGGCCTCCCGCATGCAGGTCTCGATGGCCACGCGCAGCTGGGCGCGGTCGTCCACGCGCCGCATGCCCCGACCGCCGCCGCCGGCGACGGCCTTGACGAAGAGCGGAGCCGGGATGGACTCGGCGGCCGCGACCAGGGCCTCGACGTCGGTGGACGGGTCGACCGACGTCAGGGTGGGCACGCCGGCCGCCCGGGCGGCGGCGATCGCGCGGGCCTTGTTGCCGGTCAGGGTGAGCACGTCGGCCGTAGGGCCGATGAAGGTGATGCCGGCGTTGGCGCACGCCTCGGCCAGGGCGGGGTTCTCGGACAGGAACCCGTAGCCCGGGTAGACCGCGTCCGCGCCGGCCCGCAGGGCCACGGCCACGATCGCGTCGGGGTCGAGGTAGGCCCGCACCGGGTGGCCGTGCTCCCCGATCTCGTAGGCCTCGTCGGCCTTGAGCCGGTGCTCGGACCAGCGGTCCTCGTGCGCGAAGACCGCGACCGTGCGCGCCCCGGTCTCGTACGCCGCACGGAACGCCCGGATCGCGATCTCGCCGCGGTTGGCCACCAGCACCTTGGAGAACATGGCGGCACGCTATCGAGTACGCCGTCCGGGTGGCCGTTACCGGTCCGTAGGACGGGCACGCAGGGCCTCACCACGCCGGTGACATGATCGTCCGGTGCTCCTGTCCTCCCTCTCGCCACGACTGCTCGCGGGCCTCGCCGCGCTCGTCCTCACCGCCACCGCCTGCTCCGGGGCCGACGGCTCCGCCGACCTCACGGACGCCGCGGCGCCGACCTTCGGGGACCTGCCGGAGCAGATCGACTACGTCGCGATGGGTGACTCCTACAGCGCCGGTCCGCTGATCACCACCGTGCGCTCGGACCCGTCGGGGTGCGTGCGCTCGACCGACAACTACCCGGCCTTCCTGGCCGGCTGGCTCTCGGTGGAGTCCTACCGCGACGTGACCTGCTCGGCGGCCGACACCTCCGACCTGGCCGGGAGCCAGCAGGTCATCGGCGGCGCCAGCGTCGCGCCCCAGCTCGACGCGTTGTCGGAGGACACCGACCTGGTGACGCTGGGCATCGGTGGCAACGACTTCGGGATCTTCTCCTCGCTCGTCGACTGCGCGCCCGGTGGGGCGCAGGCCTGCCCGCCCGGCCTGCAGCAGCGTCTGCTCCGCGACGCCGGCCGGGTCCGGGCGCGGGTCGCCGGGGCCGTGCGCCAGGTCTCCGAGCGCGCCCCCGATGCGGAGGTCTACGTCGTCGGCTACCCGCAGGTGCTGCCCGCCGAGGACGGCTGCGAGGCGGTGCCGCTGCCGCCCGCACAGCTCGAGACCGCCGCGACCGTGGCCCAGCGCCTCAACGACTCGCTGCGCACGGGTGCCGAGGCGGCCGGAGCGACGTACGTCGACCTCGAGGAGGTCTCCGCGGGCCACGACGTCTGCGCCGGACCCGAGGCGTGGATCAACGGCCCCGAGGCACTACCGGGCGTGGCGGCGCCCTTCCACCCCCTGCTCGCCGGCATGCGTGGCGTGGCCGACGAGGTCTTCCGCACGGTCACCGGCGACACGGCTCCCGACACCGAGACGGCGTCACCCCCGCGCGACGCGGTGGTCCGCAACGAGGTCGCGGCAGGCTGAGTCAGCCGTCGGTCCCGACGGTGCGCCACCAGGCGACGGTCTCCTTCATGCCCGTGCCGAGCGGCGTGGGCGCGAGGCCGAGCCACTCCTGGCTCCGTGACGAGTCGAGGACGAACGGTGCCGTGAACATGTACGACGTCTCCGCCAGCTCGCGGGACTCGCGCGACACCGTCCCCACCGCCCGCAGCGCCCAGGCGGGGATCGCCGACATCCGCGGGACGGGGACACCGCCCGCCTCCGCCACCAGCTCGACGAGCTCGCGCTGGGTGACAGGGGGAGCCGTGGGGGCGTGCAGGAACGAGCCCCACAGGTCCGGCGTGGCCGCGGCGCGGACCATCGCGGCCGCGAGGTCGGGCACGTAGGTGAAGGAGTGCGGCTGGTCGAGGCTGCCGAGCACCCGCATGGTCCGTCCGGCGAGCACCGTCGGCACCAGCCGCTCGCCCGCGTGGGCGTTGCGGACGAGCGGACCGTAGAAGTCCGACGCGGCCACGCTCACCGTGGGGGTCTCCGACGCGGCCCGCTGGGCCAGCAGCTCCGTGCGCACGCCGAGCTTGCCGGTGGTGGCGGCGCGGGGGGAGTCCTCGGTGAGGGGGCCGTCCACCGGCCCGTAGGAGTAGAGGCTCTCGGGGAACACCACCACGGCCCCGGCGCGCCCGGCGGCGGCCAGGACGTGACGCTCGGCGACGGGGAGCTCGGCCGCCCAGGTGCGGGCGTCGTACCGCGAGCCGTGGATGCAGTGGTGGACCGCGACCGCTCCGGCGAAGGCCTCGTCGAGCTGCTCTGGGCGGGAGACGTCGACGCGCCGGCGCTCGACGAGGGGGTGGTCCGGTCCGCTGCCGGAGCGGGTGAGCAGTCGCACCTGCTGGCCCGACTCGGCGAGCTGCAGCGCGACGGTCGAGCCGACGGGACCGGCTCCGGTGACGACGTGGATGGCGTTCATGGTGACTCCTGGGTTGAGAGAGCGGTGCTCTCGTTACGTCCAGCATGCGCTCGCCGCGCGCATATAGCAAGAGCACTGCTCACTTCGAGTACGCATGCTCGCTCATGTGGCATGCTCGGCACATGAGCGACGCCACCACGCCGAGGGCCCGGGCACGCGAGCAGACGATGCGCGACATCGTCCGGATCGGCCGCAGCCACCTCGCCACCGACGGCGCGGCCGCGCTCTCGCTGCGAGCGGTGGCCCGCGACCTCGGGGTCGTGTCGTCGGCGGTCTACCGCTACGTCGGCAGCCGGGACGAGCTCCTCACCCTCCTCGTCGTCGACGGGTACGACGAGCTGGGCGACGCCGTGGACGCCGCCCTCGAGCGCGTGGACCGGGCCGACCACGACGGCCGGATGCGGGCGATCGGCCGGGCGGTGCGGGCCTGGGCGCTGGCCGAGCCGGCGACGTACGCCCTGCTCTTCGGCAGCCCGGTGCCCGGCTACGCGGCTCCCGCGGAGCAGACGACCGGCCCGGGCACGCGCGTCATCACCCGGCTCGTCGAGGTGTGGGAGGACGCCTGGCGGGCGGGCGCGACCGCCGTCGACGACACGTCGGTCTCGCCGAGGCGGCTGTCGCGGGACCTGGCCCGGCTGCGTCGCGAGATGGGCCTCACTGCCCCCGACGAGCTCGTCGCGCGCGGGCTGTTCGCGTGGGCGGCGCTGTTCGGGTGCGTGTCGTGGGAGGTGTTCGGCCAGTACGGCGCGGACACCCTCGGCCGGCCGCAGGACCTCTTCGAGCACCACCTGGGGGTGCTCGCCGGGACCGTGGGGCTGGACGGCGGCTGACGCTCCTCAGCGCGCCAGYGACCGGCCGACAGCCCGGCCGCTGAAGATGCAGCCGCCCAGGAAGGTCCCCTCCAGCGCGTTGTGGCCGTGCACCCCGCCGCCGCCGAACCCGGCGACCTCGCCGGCGGCGTACAGGCCGGGGACCGGTCGTCCGGCCCCGTCGAGGCACCGGCCCTCGAGGTCGGTCTCCAGCCCGCCGAGGGTCTTGCGGGAGAGGATGTTGAGCCGGACCGCGATGAGCGGACCGTGCGCGGGGTCGAGGATCTTGTGGGGCTTGGCGACCCGGATCAGCTTGTCGGTGCGGCTGCGCCGGGCGTTGTGGATCGCCATGACCTGGATGTCCTTGGTGAAGGCGTTGTCCATCTCGCGGTCGCGCGCGACGATGTGGCGCTCGATCTCCGCGACGTCGAGCGCCGGGCCCCGGGCGATCGCGTTCATCCCGGCGACCAGCTCCTCGAGGGTGTCGGCCACGACGAAGTCCTCGCCGTGCTCCTTGAACGCCTCGACCGGGCCGGGGGCGCCCTTGGCGAGCCGGGTCTTCGCCAGGAACGTCAGGTCCTTGCCGGTGATGTCGGGGTTCTGCTCGGAGCCGGAGAGGGCGAACTCCTTCTCGATGATCGACTGGGTCAGCACGAACCAGGAGTAGTCGTGCCCGGCGGCCAGGATCTGCTTCATCGCGCCGATCGAGTCCGCGCCGGGCACGCCCGACATCCCCTCGAGGCGCCGACCCTCCGCGTCGAACCACATCGATGACGGGCCGGGCAGGATCCGGATGGCGTGGTCGGGCCAGACCGGGTCCCAGTTGTGGATGCCCTCGACGTAGGCCCACATCCGGTCCCGGTTGACCATGGTGGCGCCGGCCGCCTCGGAGATGGCCTGCATCCGACCGTCCACATGGGCGGGGACGCCGCTGATCATGTGCGTGGGCGCCGGGCCGACGCGCGCGGTCGGCCAGCTGCGGCGCATCAGCGCGTGGTTGTGGCCGATCCCACCACTCGTGACGACGATCGCGCCGGCCTCCAGTGCGAAGTCGCCCGCGGGCTCCCGTCCGGACGCCACACCGCGCGCGGAGTCGTCCGGGGCCAGGACCGTGCCGCGTACGCCGACGACCGCGCCGTCGCGGACGACCAGCTCGTCGACCTGGTGGCGGAACGCGAACCGCACCAGGCCGGCGGCCTCGGCCGCGAGCACGGGCTCGGCGAAGACGCGGACGACCTCGGGGCCGGTGCCCCAGGTGAGGTGGAAGCGCGGGACGGAGTTGCCGTGGCCCGTGGCGCGCCCGTCCCCTCGTTCGGCCCAGCCGACGAACGGCAGGGACCGGAGGCCGAGGGCGCGCAGGTAGTCGCGCTTCTCCTCGTGGGCGAACCGCACGTAGGCCTCCGCCCACCTCCGCGGCCAGTGGTCCTCCCCGCGGCCGGGGCCGCCGGTGCCGTCGCCGAGCCGGTCGAACTGGGCGCTGCCCAGCCAGTCCTGCAGGGCGAGCTCCGGGGAGTCCTTGATCCCCATCCGGCGCTGCTCGGGTGAGTCGACGAACAACAGTCCGCCGAGGGACCACCAGGCCTGGCCGCCGAGGTTGTGCCGGTTCTCCTGGTCGAGCACCAGCACCCGACGCCCGGCGAGGGCGAGCTCATGGGTGGCGACGAGGCCGGCGAGGCCGGCGCCGACGACGATGACGTCGGGCTCGAAGGGGGTCTGGGTCACGGGGTCTCCTCGGTGGCGGGGTGGCGGTCGACGATCAGGTGGGCCAGCAGCACCAGGGAGCGCTCGACGGTGCGACCGGGCGGTGTGGACGGGTCGGGGTCGAGGGCCGAGAAGGCCAGCCCGTCGAGGAAGTTGACGACGATGCTGAGCACCGCGGGCAGGTCCTGCGGCGGCAGGAGGTCGCCCCACAGGTCGGTGGCCGCCGCGAGCATCTGCTCCTGGAGTCCCTCGCGGGCCGGGAGCAGCGCGAGCCGCAGCCCCGGGTCGGCCCGGGCCGCCACGAGCAGCTCGCGCCACGTCTGGTTGGCGGGGGAGAGGACCACCGCGCGCAGGTGCCCCAGCACGGCGGCGACGGCCCCGACGTCCGGGGTCGGATCTGCCAGGCCGCGGAAGGCGGCCACGTTGCGCTCGGCCACCGCCTCGGCGGTGGCGACCAGGAGGTCCTGGCGGGTGGGGAAGTGCCGGAACAGTGCACCCTGGCTCACGCCTGCCGCCGCGGCCACGGCGGAGGTGGTCGTCGCGGCGTACCCGCGCGTCGCCAGGCAGTCGACGGTGGCGTCGAGGAGACGCGTGATGGTCGCGTCGCGACGTTCGGCCTGCGTCCGACGAGGGGTGGTCACCACCCGAGTGTCACATAAAAAGTGAGCACTCGCTATCTATGGACCGCGGGTCGACCGCCGCGCGTCAGTCCTTCAGCTCGCAGATGACCGCGCCGTTGGTGACCGTGGCGCCGACCTCGGCCTGGAGGCCGGTGACGGTCCCGGACTTGTGGGCCTTGAGCGGCTGCTCCATCTTCATGGCCTCCATGACCACCACGACGTCGCCCTCGGCGACCTCCTGGCCCTCGGTGACGGCGACCTTGACGATGGTGCCCTGCATGGGGCTGGTCACCGCGTCGCCCGACGCGGCGCCGCCGGCCTTCTTGGCCGCCCGCTTCGGCTTCTTGGCGGCACCGTTGCCTCCGCCCGTCGAGAGTCCGCCGAGGCCCGCGGGGAGCACGACCTCGAGACGGCGCCCRCCGACCTCGACGGTGACCCGCTGGCGCTCGCCGGGCTCGTCGGCCTCGGCGTGGCCACCGGCGTACGGCTCGATCTGGTTGTCGAAGTCGGTCTCGATCCAGGTCGTGTAGACGGTGAACTCGCCCTCGCCGGACGGCGTCGAGGCACCGACGTACGCCGGGTCGCTCACCACGGCCTGGTGGAAGGGGATGACCGTGGGCATGCCGTCGACGACGAACTCGGCCAGCGCACGACGCGAGCGCTCGAGCGCCTGGGTGCGGTCGCGGCCGGTGACGATGAGCTTGGCGACGAGGGAGTCGAAGGAGCCGGGGATGGTCTCGCCCTCGAGGTAGCCGCCGTCGACGCGGACGCCCGGGCCGCTCGGCGGGGCCCACGTGGAGAGCGTGCCGGGGGCGGGCATGAAGTTGCGGCCGCCGTCCTCGGCGTTGATGCGGAACTCGATGGAGTGGCCGCGGATCTCGGGGTCGTCGTAGCCGAGCTCCTCGCCGGCAGCGATGCGGAACATCTCGCGGACCAGGTCGATGCCGGTGACCTCCTCGGAGACCGGGTGCTCGACCTGGAGGCGGGTGTTGACCTCGAGGAAGGAGATGGTGCCGTCCTTGGCCACGAGGAACTCGCAGGTGCCGGCGCCGACGTAGCCGGCCTCCTTGAGGATGGCCTTGGACGACTCGTAGAGCCGGGTCAGCTGGTCCTCGCTGAGGAACGGCGCGGGCGCCTCCTCCACGAGCTTCTGGTGGCGGCGCTGCAGCGAGCAGTCGCGGGTCGAGACCACGACGACGTTGCCGTGCTGGTCGGCGAGGCACTGGGTCTCGACGTGGCGGGGCTGGTCGAGGAACTTCTCCACGAAGCACTCGCCGCGACCGAAGGCGGTGACCGCCTCGCGGACCGCGGAGTCGAAGGCGTCGGCGACCTCGGAGAGCTCCTTGGCGACCTTGAGGCCGCGACCGCCGCCACCGAAGGCGGCCTTGATCGCGATCGGCAGGCCGTGCTCCTCGGCGAAGGCGACGGCCTCGTCGGCGTTGGCGAGCGGGTCCTTGGTGCCGGGCGCGAGCGGGGCGCCGACCTTCTCCGCGATGTGGCGGGCCTTGACCTTGTCACCGAGGTTCTCGATGGCCTCTGGCGGCGGGCCGATCCAGATGAGGCCGGCGTCGATCACGGCGCGCGCGAAGTCGGCGTTCTCGGCGAGGAAGCCGTAGCCGGGGTGGACCGAGTCGGCGCCGGACTTCTGCGCCACCGCGACGATCTTGGCGATGTCGAGGTAGGACTCCGCCGGGGTGGACCCCTCGAGCGAGTGGGCCTCGTCGGCGAGCTTGACGAAGAGGGCGTCACGGTCGGGGTCCGCGTAGACGGCCACGCTCCCGATGCCGGCGTCCTTGCAGGCGCGGATGACGCGCACTGCGATCTCACCACGGTTGGCGATGAGGACCTTCTGCAATCCCTGATGATCAGCCACGGAACACTCCAAGTCTGCTGCCTGCGATGCCGCGGGCACACTATCGCCCCCGTCCCGCGGCGCCGACCGAGGTCTCAGTCGCGGACCGGGGCGGGGTAGGCGTGCACGGTCCCGCGCACGCCGATCCTCACCATCTCGCCGGCCGCGGGCGCGGTCGGCCCCGAGACCCGGGCCACCAGGGCCGCACCGCCGACACTGAGCCGGATCGCCGCGTCGTGCCCGTAGAAGCTCACCTCGTCGACGCGCGCCTGGACCCCGTCGGGATCGAGGACGACCTGGTCGGGGCGGATCACCAGCACCAGGTCGTCGGCCGACGCCGGGTGCGTCAGCGTGACGTCGCCGAGCGCGCACGTGGCCGCGACGCCCTGGCCAGCGTGGCCCGGCAGCGAGGTGGCGCCGCCGACGAAGCGGGCCAGCTCGGGGTCGTGCGGCGCGAGGTAGACGTCGGCGGGGGAGCCGGCCTGGATGAGCCGTCCCTCGCGCAGGACCGCGACCTGGTCGGAGAGGGAGAGCGCCTCGGACTGGTCGTGGGTGACGAGCAGCCCGGTGGCCTGCGCGGCCCGGAGGGCCCGGGCCACGGCGCGTCCGGTCGACTCGCGCAGCGACGCGTCGAGCGAGGAGAACGGCTCGTCGAGGAGGACGACGGTGGGACCCGGGGCGAGGGCGCGGGCCAGGGCGACGCGCTGCTGCTGGCCCCCGGACAGCTCGTGCGGGGCCCGGCCGCGGAAGGCACGCGGGAGCTCGACGAGATCCAGCATCTCGTCGATCCGCGCACCGGCGGCGCGCTCGCCTCGGGGCAGGCCGAAGCCGATGTTTCCGGCCACGTCGAGGTGCGGGAAGAGCGCGCCCTCCTGCGGGACGTAGCCCACCCGGCGATCCTGCGGGGGCGTCGGCCGACCGGCGCCGGCCACGACGTGGTCGTCGAAGGCGATGGTGCCCGCGTCGGGGGTCAGGAACCCGGCGATGAGCCGCAGCAGGGTCGTCTTGCCGCAGCCGCTCGGCCCCAGCACGGCGGTGAGCGAGCCGTGCGGCACGTGCAGGCTGACGTCGTCGACCGCGAGGGTCGCCTCCTGTCCGGAGCCTGTCGACGGGAAGGACTTGCTCACCCCCGTCACCGTCAGTGCGCTCATGGGTGCAGTCTCTCCTGCCGCATGAGCAGCACCGTCGCGGGCACCGAGATGAGAACGAGGAGCAGGGCGTACGGCGCCGCCGCGCCGTACCGCAGCTCCGAGGACGCCGACCAGAACTCGGTCGCCAGGGTCCGGGTGCCGATGGGGCTCAGCATCAGGGTGGCCGTGAGCTCGGTGGAGATGGCGAGGAAGACGAGCGCGGCGCCGGCGCCCAGGCTCGGCCCGATCAGCGGCAGCGTGACCCGGCGCGCGGTCGCGATCGGCCCGGTGCCCAGGCTCTGGGCGACGTGGTCGAGCACGACGGGGGCCTGCTCCAGGCCGGAGCGCACCGAGACCACGGCGCGGGGCAGGAAGAGGATCGCGTAGGCCACGACCAGCAGCAGGGCGGTCTGGTAGACAGCGGGCACCAGCCGCAGGCTCGCCACCACCAGCGCGAGGCCGACCACGATGCCGGGCAGGGCGTTGGCGACGTACGTGCTGCGCTCGACGAGGGTGGTGAGCCGGCCGCGGTAGCGCACCGCCAGCCACGCCACCGGCACCGCCGCCAGCGTCGTGGCCAGCGCGCCGAGCGCGGCGAGGACGATGGTCGAGCCGGTCGCGGAGAGCAGCTCGTCGAGCGGGAACTCGGTGGAGGTGCCGACGGCCAGCCAGTGCAGCAGGGCGTACGTCGGCACGCCGAGCGCGAGCACGACCAGCCCGGTGACGAGGAGCAGGAGCGGCCACCGCAGGCCGCGCAGCGCGATGGGCTCGGAGAGCCTCGCCGCGCCCTGGCCGACCCGGGCGTAGTGCCGGGTGCCCCGCAGGCGCAGCTCGGCGAGCAGCAGGAACAGGCACAGGAGCACCAGGACGGCGGCCATCGCGGTCGCGGCGGAGCCGTTGAAGGTGGAGCCGTACTGGTCGTAGATGGCGGTGGTGAAGGTCGGGAACCGGAGCAGCGCCAGTGCGCCGAACTCGGACAGCAGGTGCAGCCCGACCAGGAGCGTGCCGCCCAGCAGGGCCGGACGCAGCTGGGGCAGGACCACCCGGGCGAACGTCTGCCACCGGGTGTGGCCGAGCGACCACGAGGCCTCCTCCAGCGCGGGGTCGAGGCCGCGCAGCGCCGCCACGGCGGGCAGGTAGACGAGCGGGTAGTAGGACAGTGTCACCACCAGCCAGGCGCCGCCGAAGCCGTGGATCGACCGGTCCAGCGACACCCACGCGTAGCCGTTGACGAAGGCCGGCACCGCCAGCGGGGCGACGAGCAGCCCGTGCCACCACCGGCGGCCGGGCAGGTCGGTGCGCTCCACGAGGAAGGCCAACGCCACGCCCAGCGCCGCGGTGGCGACCATGGTGACCGCGGCCAGGCTGACGGTGTTGCGGAGCAGGTCCAGGATCCGCGGCCGGACGACGAGGTCCCAGAGCTCCGCCGGACCGATGATGACGGTGTACGTCGCGACGTACACCAGTGGAATCAGCGCGAGCAGCGCGACGCCCACCCCTGCCGCGAGCAGCAGGGGTGGGGTCGCGGTGCGGGTGCCCGTGCTCAGAGCAGACCGGCCTCGGTCATCAGCTCGGTCACCTTCGGACCGTTGAGGCTGGCGACGTCGACGGTCGGGGGCTCGAGCTCGTCGAAGGGCTTCACGTCCCGGTTGAGCTGGGCGTCCGGGTTGAGGGGGTACTCCAGCGCGTAGGACTCGGCCATGGCCTGCTGGGCGGTCGTGGAGGTCAGCCACTCGACGAACTCTCCGGCCGCCTCGGCGTGCTCCGAGCTCTTCAAGATGCCGGCGCCCGAGACGGACAGGAACGCGCCCGGGTCCTGGTTGCCGAAGAAGTACAGCTCGGAGTTGTCCGAGTCGGTGCCGTTCTCCTCGCGGTCGCGGTACCAGTAGTAGTGGTAGGCGATGCCGGCGTCGATCTCGCCCTCGTCGGCCGCCTGCATGACGACCAGGTTGTTCTGGAGCACGACGCCGTTGGCCGCGAGGCCCTCGAGCCAGGTGCGGGTCGCGTCCTCGCCCTCGAGCTCGAGCACCGCCGACACGATGGCCTGGAAGTCGGCGCCGGTGGGCGAGAAGCCCACACGCCCCTTCCACTCGGGGTCGGCGAAGTCGAGGATGCTCTTCGGCAGGTCGGCCTCGGTGACGTTGTCGGTGTTGTACATGACCACGGTGGAGCGGGCCAGGAAGCCGGTCCAGGTGCCCGAGCTGGGGACGTACTGGGCGGGGATGTTGTCGAGCGCGGCCTGCGGGACCGGGGCGAAGAGCCCGGCGTTGTCGACGATGCTCATCGCGGGGGAGTTCTCGGTGAGGAAGACGTCGGCGGGGGAGTCACCGCCCTCCTCGACGATCTGGTTCGCCATCTCGAGGTCGCTGCCGCTGCGCAGCTCGACGTCGAGGCCCGACTCCTCCTCGAAGATCGGCACGATCTCGTCGAGGAGCTCCTCGTGCTGGGCGTTGTAGATCACCAGGTCGGGCGGGTTGATGATGCTGCAGGCGCCCAGGGGCGCGACCAGCAGCGCGGCGACGGTGGCGCCGGCCCATCGACGGGTGGCGCGGCGCAGGGGGGAGGTCGGCATCGCAGGAGGGTCCTCGCGGATCGGATCACGGTCGGGGGAGATTGATTAGGGTCGGCTTACCTTAGTCGACCGGCTCGCGTCATCCGACATCGCGGTCGCACGCGGTTAGCGATCGTTAACCAACGCGGCTACTGTCTCCCCATGACCTTCGAGCTGTCCCCCGAGCACGAGCAGTTCCGTCGCAGCGTCCGCGAGTTCGCGCAGGCCCAGATCGCGCCGCACGCGGCGCAGTGGGACCGCGACCACCACTTCCCGACCGACGTGGTGCAGCAGATGGGCGACCTCGGCCTGATGGGCCTCACCGCCCCCGAGGAGTTCGGCGGCTCCGGCCTCGCCGGCGATGACGGCGGCTTCACGTCGCTCTGCCTGGCCATCGAGGAGATCGGTCGCGTCGACCAGTCGATGGGCATCACGCTCGAGGCCGCGGTGGGCCTCGGCATCAACCCGATCTTGACCTTCGGCACCGAGGAGCAGAAGCAGACCTGGCTGCCCGACCTGGTGTCGGGCCAGCGGCTCGCCGGCTTCGGCCTCACCGAGCCGGGCGCCGGCTCCGACGCGGGGGCCACGAAGACCAGGGCCGTGCTCGCCGACGGCGAGTGGGTCGTCAACGGGGCCAAGCAGTTCATCACCAACTCCGGCTCCACGATCACCTCGCTGGTGACCGTGACCGCGCGCACCGGTGAGCGCGAGGGCGGCAAGGCCGAGATCTCCACGATCATGGTCCCGTCCGGGACGCCCGGCTTCACCGCCGAGAAGGCCTACGACAAGCTGGGCTGGCACGCCTCCGACACGCACCCGCTCTCCTTCGTCGATGCTCGTGTCCCCGAGTCGCACCTGCTCGGCGAGCGGGGTCGCGGCTACGCGCAGTTCCTCGCCACCCTCGACGACGGCCGGGTCGCGATCGCGGCGCTCGCGGTCGGCTGCATCCAGGCGTGCCTCGACCTGTCGCTGCAGTACGCGGGGGAGCGGCAGACCTTCGGCGGCCCGATCGGACGCAAGCAGGGCGTCGCGTTCCAGATCAGCGACCTCCAGGTCATGCTCGACGCCTCGCGGCTGCTCACCTACAAGGCCGCCGCGATGAAGGACGCGATGGACGCCGGCCGCCCGGTCTCCATGAAGGACTTCAAGCAGGCGGCGGCCGTCGCGAAGCTCTACGCGACCGAGTCGGCGGTCACCGCGACCCGCATCGCGACCCAGGTCTTCGGCGGCTACGGCTTCATGGAGGAGTACCCCGTGGTGCGCTTCTACCGCGACGCCAAGGTGCTCGAGATCGGCGAGGGCACCTCGGAGGTCCAGCGGATGCTCATCGCGCGGGGGCTCGGCCTGCCCGTCGAGTGACGCATCGGCCCTGGTCAGGGCCGTTGCGCCGGGCGTACGTTCCGACCATGAAGCGATCCGCCACCGCCCTCGTCCTGCTCGTCCTCGCCCTCGCCGGGACGGCCCCGGCCGCGGCGGCGCCGCGTCAGTCCATCGAGTACGACGCCCTCGGTGACTCCTACGCGTCGGGCTACGGCGTCCCGCCGTACTCCGCGACCTGCGGGCGGTCGCAGTCGGCGTACGCCGTGCTGGTCGACGGGCGCAAGAAGATCGCCCTCGACGACTTCGTCGCGTGCGCCGGGGCGACGACCACCTCCCTGGTGTCGGGCGGACAGCTCTCGGCGCTCGACGACGACACCGACCTGGTCACCCTCAGCATCGGCGGCAACGACATCGGCTGGTCCTCGGCGGTGGGCGCCTGCCTCGGCGGCACCGACCTGCAGTGCTCCGGGGCCCTGGGCCTGGTCCGCGGGCGCATCGTCACCCAGTTGCCGGGGCTGCTGGACGCCGTCCACACGCAGGTCGCGGCGGCCGCTCCCGGTGCCAGCGTCGTGGTGACCGGCTACCCGCGCCTGTTCTCGCCGGAGAACGGTGCCTACCTCGGTGCCTCGGTCGCCGAGCAGCAGGCCCTCAACGACGGCGCCGACCTGCTCAACGGCGTGGTCGAAGCGGCGGCCGTCCGGCACGGCTTCGACTACGTGGACGTCACCAAGCGGTTCGACGGCCACGGCGTCAACGCTCCGGAGCCCTGGGTCCTCGGCCCCTTCGACCCGGCCGCGTTCCACCCGACCCTCGACGGCTACCTGGCGTACGCCGCGGCCGTGACGGCGGCGGTCAACCCCGCGCGCCTGCGCTGAAGGCGCGGCTCACCCGGTGAGGACGTAGTCGATGCTCAGCCCTGGCGCCATCGTCCGTCTGACGGTGGCGACGGCGGGCGCGCGGGACCGGTAGGTGTGCCCGGTGGGCAGGGTGGTCTCGATGACGTGGCCACCGGTGTCGTCCGGCGCGGGTCGAGCCCGCCATGCATGGGCCTGCTTGGCGTAGTTGCACGCCTCGCAGAGGCCCTGGGCGTTGCGAGCGCTGGTGGCTCCGCCGCGGGCGTGCTCGTCGGGGTGGTCGATGTGGCGGATCGGGGCGTCGCACCACGGGGTGCGGCAGACGCGGTCGCGGAGCCGGACGAAGCGGCTGAGCGTGGCCGGGAAGACTCGCTGGTGCGAGTCCATGGTGACGAGCTCGCCGGTGGTGGGACTGGTGTAGAGCCGACGGACCCACACCTGCTCGTCATCGGTGAGTGCGGCGGCGACGATCTCGCGGGCGAGCTCGGCAGGGATGGGGCCGTAGTCGTCGAGGTGTGCGGGCTCGTCGCTCGTGCCGAGGAGGGCCGAGTCGCTCATGACCAGCCCGAGTCGCACCGGCACGGCGGCCGTCGTCGTGGGCGTCGTGGGCGTCGTGGGCGTCGTGGGCGTCGTGGGCGTCGTGGTCGTCGTGGACGGCTGACCGAGCACCGACGCCACGAGGGAGTCCGCCATGACCTGCCCCTTGCTCCTGGGGTCGCCGGCCGACCGGGCGCTGTCGGAGACTCGGGTGAGGGCGGCCAGGACCGCGACGCCGTCCTTGACGGGCAGGAGGGCCGTGAGCCAGGTCATCGTGTCGGGGGCGGGACGCAGGGTGACGCAGCGCTCGGACTCGGCGCGGCGGCGACGTGCGACCACCGATTCGGGGTCGAGGCGCTCGGCCTCGGTGCGCAGGACGCCGATCAGCTCGCGCTGGCCGAGGAGTGAGAGGCGCTCGGCGTCGACAGCGACCACGTGGTCGACGGTGAGGCGGTGCTCGAGCGGGAGGCAGGCAGTCTCGCGAGCGATGACGGTGGCCGTCCACTCGGTGATGTGGCCGGACGACCAGGCGGCCCAGGTGTGCGGCAGCTCCGTGCGCACGATGGTGGCGAGACCGAGGTGCCGCTCGCCCCGGTGGCGGGACTCGCGACGGGCGAAGGCCACGATGGAGGCGACCCCGCGGCCCTGCTCGGCGGCGCGGGCGCCCGCCCTGGCCTGGGCGGCGCGCTGGGACGCGTCGAGCTCGGCGGCGAGTGCTGCCTGGGCCGCGGTCGCGGTGCAGATCAGCTCCTCGAGTGCCCGGATCGTGTCCACCCGGTCGGGATCACCGAGCCCGCTCGGGCTGAGCAAGCCGTGGGCCAGCCCGCGCTGCGTCGCCGACAGTGCTTCGGCGGTCAGCGCGGGAGAGGAGGCCATGAATCATTCTTGCTCGAACATGTGTTCGGGTCAAGGGGTTCTCCCGGGGCGGTGAGACGGTGGTGAGTGAGCAAAGACTCCCGTCGCGGCGCGCCGGGAAGGCGGGCTCCGCGCGGTGCGCGGGCTAGCCTTTCACCCGTGACGCCGAGGGGCCGCCGGCTGGCGGGGGAGATCTGGCGCTACCAGGCCGTCGGGCTGGTGGCGACCGCCGTCTCGGTGATCCTCTTCAACCTCCTCGTCCACGGCTTCAACACCGAGGGCATGGCGCCGCTCAACGACCAGCCGCAGGTCGGCTACGTGCTCGCCAACCTCGTCGGCACCGTGATCGCCTACCGGGGCACGCGGTCGTGGGCCTTCCGGCACCGCGACACCCGGCACCCGGACGGTGGCCGGACGGCGTTCGTGGCCATCAGCCTCGTCACCATGCTCATCCCGATGGCCTGCCTGTGGCTCAGCCGCAACCCGCTCGGGCTCGACGACCCGTTGTCCGACAACGTCTCGGCGAACCTCATCGGGCTGGCCATGGCCAACGCGGCACGCTTCGTGCTGACCCGTCAGCTCGTGTTCGGCATCAATGAGGAGATCGCCGAGGACGGCGTCGCCAGCCCCAGCTGACGGCGGAGCCTGGCGCTCGACACATCTTCCTCCCGGGTGCACGATGAGGCGCATGCGACGGCTTGGGCGACGTACGACGGCCATCCTCGCGACCCTCGGGGTCGCCCTCTCACTGGCCGGCTGCGGAGTGACCCGCGGGGACGACAGCCGTGACCTGCTGATGATCATCCCCAACAGTCCGGGGGGCGGCTACGACCAGACCGGCCGGGCCGCGGTCGGCGTCATGGAGGACAACGACGTCACCGGCGGCACGTTCACGGTCGAGAACGTCATCGGCGCCGGTGGCGCGGCCGCCATGACCCAGCTCATCGGCGAGGCCGGCGACGAGCACACGTTGATGACCGTGGGCCTCGGCGTGGTCGGCTCGACCTACTCCTTCGCCAGCGGCTACGGCCCGCTCGACGCGACACCGATCGCCCAGCTGATGAGTGAGCCGGAGGGCATCCTGGTGCCGGCCGATTCGCCCTTCGAGACCGTCGACGACTTCGTCGAGGCGTGGAAGGCGGACCCGTCCTCCCTGGCCATCGGCGGCGGCTCGTCGCCCGGCGGCCCCGATCACCTGTTCCCGATGCAGCTGGCCGACGAGGTCGGCGTCGACCCCCGCGACGTCAACTACGTGTCCTACGACGGCGGCGGACCCCTCACGAGTGCCCTGCTCGGCAGCAAGATCGACGCCGGCTTCTCCGGCCCCGCGGAGTTCCTCGGCAGCGTGGAGAACGGCGAGCTGCGGATGCTGGCCGTGTCGGGGGAGGAGCGTTCCCCGCAGGACGCCTTCGCCGACGTGCCGACCCTGACCGAGTCGGGCATCGACCTGGTCTTCCTGAACTGGCGCGGGCTGCTCGCCCCGCCGGAGATATCCGACGAGCGCCGCGACGAGCTCGTCGGCTATCTCGAGTCCATGCACGACACGCCGGGGTGGCAGGACACGCTCACCGAGAACGGCTGGACCGACGACTTCAAGACCGGTGACGACTTCGAGACCTTCCTGCAGGAGCAGGACACCCGGGTCTCGACCACCCTGACGGATCTGGGGCTCATCTGATGGCCGACACCGACGCACCCCGCACCGAGCCGGTCGAGGTCGACCGCGCGCAGTACGGCCTGGCGATCGTCCTGGCCCTGGTCGGGCTCTGGACGATCATCGACGCCCGCGGCCTCAACGTCGGCTTCGGTGACCCCATCGGCCCTCGCGTCTTCCCCTACGTCGTGGGCACGTCGATGATCGTGCTCGGCGTGCTGCTCGCGCTGGCCACCGCTCGCGGCGACGTGGCCGAGGGCGAGGAGGGCGAGGACGTCGACCTCACCAGCCCGGCCGACTGGCTGACCGTCGGCAAGCTGGCCGGGATCATGATGCTCAACGTGCTGTTGGTCAACGTGCTGGGGTGGGCGGTCACCGGGGGGCTGCTCTTCGCGGGCTGCGCCTGGGCGCTGGGGTCCCGCACCCTGGTCCGCGACCTCGTCGTGGGCGTCGTGATGGCGGTGGCCACCTGGTACTTCTTCTACGTCGGCCTCGACGTGCCACTGGCGCCGGGGATCCTGGACGGGGTGCTTTGAGATGGACACCCTCAGCCTGCTCCTCGACGGCTTCGCCAGCGCGCTCACGCCGCAGAACCTCGCCTTCTGCGCGGTCGGCGTCCTCCTCGGCACCTTCGTCGGCGTGCTGCCCGGCATCGGCCCGGCCATGGCGGTGGCCCTGCTGCTGCCCCTGACGTTCGGCCTCGAGCCCACCCAGTCCTTCATCCTCTTCTCCGGCATCTACTACGGCGGGATGTACGGCGGGTCGACGACCTCGATCCTGCTGAACACCCCCGGTGAGTCCGCCTCGGTGATGACGGCCATCGAGGGCAACAAGATGGCCAAGAAGGGACGGGCCGCCCAGGCGCTGGCCACCGCGGCGATCGGGTCGTTCATCGCCGGCACCATCGGCACCCTGCTCGTCGCGTTCTTCACCCCGAGCCTGGCGCGGGTCGCGGTCAACATCGGGGCACCGTCGTTCTTCGCGATCATGCTGTTCTCGCTGGTGCTCGTCACCGCGGTGCTGGGCTCGTCCAAGCTGCGCGGCTTCATCGGGCTGGCCATCGGCCTCACCATCGGGCTCGTCGGACTCGACCTCTCGACCGGCCAGGCGCGCCTGACGGGCGGGGTCCTCCAGCTCGCCGACGGCATCGACATCGTGGTGGTGGCGGTGGGCATCTTCGCCATCGGTGAGGCCATGTGGATCGCCGCGCACCTGCGCCGGGCCCCGCTCGACGTGATCCCGGTCGGGCGGCCCTTCATGACCGGGGAGGACTGGTCCCGCTCGTGGCGCCCGTGGCTGCGCGGAACTGCCCTCGGATTCCCGTTCGGTGCCCTGCCTGCCGGTGGCGCGGAGACCCCGACGTTCCTGTCCTACGTCCTGGAGCGCAAGCTCTCGCGCCGGTCCGACGAGTTCGGGCACGGCGCCATCGAGGGCGTGGCCGGGCCGGAGGCGGCCAACAACGCCAGCGCCGCCGGCATGTTCGTGCCGCTGCTGGCCCTCGGCCTGCCGGTGACCGCCACGGCGGCCGTGCTGCTCGCGGCCATGCGCACGTACGGCATCGTGCCCGGACCGACGCTGATGGCCGACCAGCCCGACCTGGTGTGGACGCTCCTCGCCAGCCTGCTCATCGGCAACACGCTGCTGCTGGTCATCAACCTGCCGCTCGCGCCGCTGTGGGCCAAGCTGCTGCGCATCCCGCGGCCCCAGCTCTACGCCGGGATCCTGTTCTTCGCCTCGCTCGGTGCCTACGCGGTCAACCAGAGCGCCTTCGACGTCGCCCTGTTGCTCGTCTTCGGCGCCGTGGGATTCGCCGTACGGCGTTTCGGCATCCCGATCCTGCCGCTGATCCTCGGCGTCATCATCGGCCCGCTCATGGAGACCAAGATGCGTGAGGCGCTCGACCTCTCCAACGGCGCGATCAGCGGGCTCTTCAACGAGCCGCTCGCGATCTTCGTCTACGTCCTCATCGTGCTCGCCCTGGTCGTCCCCACGGTCCTGTCCCGGGTCCGTGGCCCCGTGCCCCACCCCGTGTCCAACGAGTCGGAGGTCTCCTGATGGCTGTCGTGATCGGTTACATCCCCGACGAGTACGGCGAGGCCGCGCTCGCCTACGGCCTCGGCGAGGCGCAGCGGCGCGGGACCGGCGTCGTGATCGTCAACAGCACCAAGGGCGACGCCCTGGTGGACAAGCGCTACCTCGGGGACGCCGACAAGGACACCCTCGAGGAGCAGCTGGCCGCCAGCGGCGTCGCGCACGAGCTGCGCCAGACCACGGGCAAGGACATCGCCCAGGAGATCCTCGCGGTGGCCAAGGAGGTCATCGCCGACGTCATCGTGATCGGGATCCGGCACCGGACCCCGGTCGGCAAGCTGATCATGGGCAGCGTCGCGCAGAGCATCATCATCGACGCGGACTGCCCGGTGATCGCGGTCAAGCCGGGCTGACGCCCGCTGCGTTCCACAGCCCGGTCCACGAGTGGCCGAGCTCGACGACCAGCTCGCGCAGCAACGGCAGGCTGACCCCGACGACGTTGTGGTGATCACCCTCGATGCGGGTGACGAACGCGCCACCCAGGCCGTCGACGGTGAAGGCGCCCGCGACCTCCAGGGGCTCGCCGGTGGCGACGTACGCCGCGATCTCGTCGTCGGCCAGGTCGGCGAAGTGGACCGTCGTGCTCGCGGTCGCCGCGGCCACCCGCCCGGAGGAGACCTCACGCAGGCAGTGCCCGGTGTGGAGCACACCGGCGCGGCCCCGCATCGCCCGCCACCGCTCGATGGCCACCTCCGCGGAGCCGGGCTTGCCCAGGGCCTCGCCGTCGAGCTCCAGCACCGAGTCGCAGCCCAGCACCAGCGCCCCGGCGGGCACGTCCTCGCGCGCGGCCACCGCCCCGCACTTGAGCTCCGCCAGCTGGAGCGCCAGCTCGGCCGGCGGCAGCCCGTCGAGCTGGGACTCGTCGACCCCGCTCACGATCACCGTCGGGTCGATCCCGGCGGAGCGGAGGGTGGCCAGGCGGGCGGGGGAGGCGGAGGCGAGGACGAGCTGCATGGTGCCGACCCTAGGACGTCCCCGCCCACGCTCACCTCACAGCCGGTCGAGCGCCGCCCGGAGCGGGTCGAGGCCCAGCGAGCCGAGGTCGAGGGCGGCCCGGTGGAAGGCCTTGAGGTCGAAGGCGTCGCCCTGGCGGGCGCGCACGTCGTCGCGGGCCTGGAGCCAGATCCGCTCCCCGACCTTGTAGGAGGGAGCCTGCCCCGGCCAGCCGAGGTAGYGGTTGATCTCGAAGTCCAGGACGTCGGGCTCGACCTGGCTGTGGTCGCCGAGGAACTCGCGACCCAGCGCGGGGGTCCACGTCTCGCCGGGGTGGAACCCGAACGGGTTGTCGGCCGGGATCTCCAGCTCGAGGTGCATGCCGATGTCGACGACCACGCGCGCGGCCCGGAAGGACTGCGCGTCGAGCATGCCGAGGCGGTCGGCGGGGTCGGACAGGTGGCCGAGGTCGTCCATCAGCCGTTCGGCGTACAGGGCCCAGCCCTCGCCGTGGCCGCTGACCCAGCACATGAGTCGCTGCCAGCGGTTGAGGCTCTCGCTGCGGTACGCCGTCTGGGCCACCTGCAGGTGGTGGCCGGGGACGCCCTCGTGGAAGACGGTCGTCACCTCGCGCCAGGGGTAGAAGTCCTCGATGCCGTCAGGCACCGACCACCACATGCGGCCGGGGCGGACGAAGTCCTCCGAGGGGCCGGTGTAGTAGATGCCGCCGTCGTTGGTGGGGGCGAGCATGCACTCGATGCGCCGGACCGGCTCGGGGATGTCGAAGTGGACGTCCGCCATCTCGGCCAGGGTGCGGTCGGCGAGCTCCTGCATCCAGTCCCGGAAGGCCTCGCGGCCGTGCACCACGCGCGCGGGGTCGGCGTCGAGGTGGGCGACCGCCTCGGCGACGGTGGCGCCGGGCTCGATGCGGTCGGCGGTGGCGGCCATGTCGTCGGCCAGGCGCTTGAGCTCCTGCCAGCCCCAGGCGTAGGTCTCCTCGAGGTCGACGGTGGCGCCGAGGAAGTAGCGGCTGGTGAGCTCGTAGTGCTCGCGCCCCACGGCCTCCTTGGCGCGACCCTGCGGCTCCATCTCGTCGGAGAGGAAGAGCCCGAAGTCGGCGAAGGCGCGGGTGGCCGCCCGGGCGTGCTCGCGCATCCGGTCGGCGAGCTCGCCGGAGGGGGCGCAGCGCTCGACCAGGCCGCCGAAGAAGTCCCCGCTCGCCCCGGTCTCGCCGGTCCAGCCGCGGATCTGCTCGACGACCTTGGCGTACTGCGCGGCCGCGGACACCCGCCCGCGGGCGGCCTCGTCGGCGAGCGTGACCCGGTAGTCCTGGACCGCGCCGGGGATCGCGGCGAGCCGTGCATCGATCGCCTCGAGGGCGGCGTCGCCCTCGGTGGGCATCAGGTCGAAGACCTGGCGCATCGCGTGGATCGCGCTGTCGATGACCGACACCATGCAGCGCGAGATGCCGGCGTCCTCCATCTCCAGCTCGAGGCGGTGCCGCTCGAGGAAGGAGTCCCGGGCCGCGGCCTCGCGGTCGTCGACGGGTGTCGCGGCCTCCACGGCCTCGACCGCGCGGCGGACGAGGGCGATCCGGGCGTCGTACCCGGCCGGCGAGTAGTCCGGCAGTCGGTCGTCGTGCCCGGCGACGCCGTAGTAGGTCGCGGCGATCGGGTCGAGGGTGCAGTAGTCCTCGACGAACCGGTTGCACAGGTCGTCGACGGGGCGCGGGGCTGAGGTCTCGGTCACGGGGGCGACCCTACGGCCCCGGGGCCCCGCTCGGACCGGCTAGCGGGGCAGGGCGCTGGAGCGCCAGCCCCCGGGGCCGCTGGCGTGGGTGCGGCGCACGGCGCGGTGCGGCGCCGACCACTCCGGCGTACGACGCCTCGGCGGCTCGCCGCCGGCGCTGCCGAGGGCGGCGAACACGGCCACCAGGGCCGCCACCTCCTCGGGGGTGGCGTCGGGGTTGACCACGCGCAGGATCGGCGCGCTGTCGGATCGTTCGCTGTCGCTCACAGTGGGATGTTCCCGTGCTTCTTCGGCGGCAGGGTCCCGCGCTTGGTGCGCAGCAGCCGCAGGGAGCGGACGATCTCGGAGCGGGTCTCGTGGGGGGAGATGACCGCGTCGATGTAGCCGCGCTCGGCCGCGATGTAGGGGTTGGCCAGGGTGTCGTCGTACTCCTGGACCAGCTCGGCGCGACGCTCCTCGACGTTGCCGGCCTCCTCGGCCTCCGCGATCTCCTTGCGGTACAGGATGTTGACCGCGCCCTGCGCGCCCATCACCGCGATCTGACCGGTGGGCCACGAGACGTTGATGTCGGCACCGAGGTGCTTGGAGCCCATCACGTCGTAGGCGCCGCCGTAGGCCTTGCGGGTGATGACGGTGATCAGCGGGACGGTGGCCTCGGCGTAGGCATAGATCAGCTTGGCGCCGCGGCGGATGATCCCGTTGAACTCCTGGTCGGTGCCGGGCAGGAAGCCCGGCACGTCGACGAAGGTCAGCACGGGGATGTTGAACGCGTCGCAGGTGCGCACGAAGCGCGCGGCCTTCTCGGAGGCGTCGATGTCGAGGGTGCCGGCGAACTGCATCGGCTGGTTGGCGACCACGCCGACGGGGCGGCCCTCGACGCGGCCGTAGCCGACGATGATGTTGGGCGCGAAGAGCGGCTGGACCTCGAGGAACTCCTGGTCGTCCAGCACGGTCTCGATGACGGTGTGCATGTCGTAGGGCTGGTTGGCGCCGTCGGGGATGAGGGTGTCGAGCGCGAGGTCGAGCTCACCCACCTCGAGGTCCGCCTGCTCGTCGAAGATCACCGGCTCGTCGAGGTTGTTCTGCGGGAGGTAGGACAGCAGCGCCTTGACGTACTCGACCGCGTCGTCCTCGTCGGAGGCCATGTAGTGGGCGTTGCCGGACTTGGTGTTGTGCGTCCGGGCCCCGCCGAGCTCCTCCATCGTGACGTCCTCGCCGGTGACGGTCTTGATGACGTCGGGGCCGGTGATGAACATCGCCGAGGTCTTGTCGACCATGATCGTGAAGTCGGTGACGGCGGGGGAGTAGACGTGCCCGCCGGCGCAGT
This sequence comes from Nocardioides sp. P4_G4, assembly GCF_056401085.1. Lineage (NCBI taxonomy): Bacteria > Bacillati > Actinomycetota > Actinomycetes > Propionibacteriales > Nocardioidaceae > Nocardioides > Nocardioides sp. P4_G4. The sequence goes on along the minus strand of NZ_JBFUKA010000004.1, from coordinate 31,289 downwards.
TGCCCATGATCATCGAGATCTGCGGGATGACCCCCGAGGCGTGCACGTTGCGGCGGAAGATCTCGCCGTACAGGCCGAGCGAGACGACGCCCTCCTGGATGCGGGCGCCGGCACCCTCGTTGATCCCGATGATCGGGCAGCCGGTCTTCATGGCGAGGTCCATCACCTTGGTGATCTTCTCGCCGTAGACCTCGCCCAGCGAGCCGCCGAAGACCGTGAAGTCCTGGGAGAACACGCAGACCTGGCGCCCGTCGACGGTGCCGTAGCCGGTGACCACGCCGTCGCCGTAGGGGCGTCGGTCCTGGAGGCCGAAGGCGGTGGACCGGTGCCGGGCGAGCTCGTCGAGCTCGACGAAGGACCCCTCGTCGAAGAGCATCTCGATGCGCTCGCGGGCGGTCTTGCGACCCTTCGCGTGCTGCTTCTCGACCGCCTTCGCCGACCCGGCGTGGACGGCCTCGTCGAGACGCCGTCCGAGGTCGGCGAGCTTGCCTGCCGTCGTGTGGATGTCGATGTCCTCGGGGACGTCTGTGCCCTCACCGGGCTGCACCTGTGCACTCACGTCGTGTGGCCTCCTGTTGTCTGCGTCCGACAATGTAGTGCCATGACGTCCGACCCGGCACCGCGCCCAGCACTCGACCCCGACCGCATCGTGGCCCCCGACGGCTGGCGCGTCGAGGTCACCGAGGCGACCCCCTCCACCAACGCGGTGGTGGCCCAGCGCGCCCGCGCGGGGGAGGGGGAGGGCCTCGTCGTGGTCACCGAGCACCAGACCGCGGGACGCGGCCGCCTCGACCGGGTCTGGGAGACGCCGGCACGCACGTCGCTGACCTTCTCGGCACTGCTGCGCCCCGACCTCCCCGCCCAGGACTGGACGTGGCTGCCGCTGCTGACCGGGTACGCCGTCCAGGCCGCGATCGCCGACCGGATCCCGGAGATCGCGCTCAAGTGGCCCAACGACGTGCTGGTCGAGGAGCGCAAGCTGGCCGGCATCCTCGTCGAGCGGATCGAGACCCCGACCGGACCTGCCGCGGTGATCGGGGTGGGCATCAACGTCTCCCAGACCCTCGACGAGCTCCCCGTGGCCCTGGCCACCTCGATCGAGCTCGAGACCTCCGAGCGGGTCGACCGCAGCGGGCTGCTCGGCCAGGTGCTGGGCTCCCTGCACGGCCTCCAGGGCCTGCTCCACGACACCGCGTCGCTGCGCGCGGCCTACTCCGACGTCTGCTCGACCCTGGGCCGGGAGGTCGACGTCCACCTGCCCGGGGACGTCGTACGACGTGGCGAGGCGCTGGACGTGGACGACCGGGGTGCGCTCGTCGTCAGCACGGCCGACGGGACGTTCACCGTCGGGGCCGGCGATGTCGTTCACGTGCGACCCCGCCAGTGACATGATCGGGACGTGGCCTTCCCGACCAAGCTCCTCAACGACGGCGAGCACGTCGTCGTCTCCACGCGCACGCACCCCAAGGCGCTGATCGTCCCGGCCGTGGTCCTGGTGGTCCTGGTGGCCGCGGTGGTCTGGCTCAGCACCCTCACCGACTCGACGCCCGTGGGCGCGGGCGCCGGGGTGGTGGCGGCGCTGGTCGCCGTGTGGTTCGTGCTGCGGCCGTTCCTGGACTGGCTCACCACGACCTACACCTTCACCAACCGCCGCTTCATCAAGCGCTCGGGGCTGATCGCGAAGGAGGGCCGCACGATCCCGCTCAACCGGATCAGCGGGGTCGACTTCGAGATCGGGGTCGTCGACCGGATGTTCGGGTGCGGCACCCTCATCGTCTCCGACGCGAGCACCAACGGCCGGGTGCTGCTCGAGGACGTCCCGCAGGTGGAGCGGGTGCAGCTGCGGGTGGCCGAGGAGCTGCACACCCTCTCCACCGGCGCCTCCTCTCCCGAGCGCGTCGACGATGGCACCTGAGCGGCGACGCCGCGGGCAGCAGGGGCCGGACACGACGGCCCCGGCGCCCGAGCGCCTCGACCTCGCCATCCTCGGCGAGCAACCGACCCTCACCGCCCTCGAGGTGGCCTCCGAGACCGGGGTGACGGTCGACCAGACCCGTCGGCTGTGGCGGGCGCTCGGCTTCCCCGACCAGCTGGGCGAGCGCGCCTTCACCCGCGCCGACGCCGAGGCGGTGCGCGACGTCGTGGGGATCGTCGACAGCGGGTCCGTCGACTTCGACATGGCGGTCAACATGACGCGTGGCGTCGGCCAGACGATGGCCCGCCTCGCCGACTGGGAGGTCGCGACCCTGGCCAGCCGGGTCGAGGAGCTCGAGGCCGGCCCGGACGCGACCGGCTCGCGGGTGGGCTCGGCGCTGCGGCTGATCGAGGAGGTGAGCCCGCACTTCGAGCAGACGCTCATCTACGCGTGGCGCCGCCACCTCGCCGCCGCCGTCGCCCGGATGGAGGCGATGGGCGCCAACGACGAGGACCTGCACACCGTCGACGTGACCGTCGGCTTCGCCGACCTGGTGTCCTTCACCGCGCTGTCCAACCAGATGGACCGCGACAAGATCGGCGACCTGGTCGAGAAGTTCGAGGGCCGCTGCCACGACGTCGTCACCAACCACGGCGGCCGGATCATCAAGAGCCTCGGCGACTCCGTGCTCTTCGTCATCGCCGACGCCGAGTCGGCCATCGAGGTGGCCGAGGGGATCATCAACGTCATCGGGCGCGACCCCAAGCTCCCCGACGTGCGGGTGGGCCTGGCCTCCGGCCCGGTCGTGCCGCGCCTCGGCGACGTGTTCGGTCCGCCGGTCAACATGGCCGCGCGGCTGACCGCCGTGGCCCGCCGCAACCGGCTGATCATCGACCAGCGCACGGCCGACCAGCTGCCGGTCGACGAGTTCGAGAGTCGCCGCCTGCCGGCCCGCCCGGTGCACGGGTTCGGGCTCGTCGAGCCGGTCGCCGTACGCCGCCGCTGATCCGTCCGTGGGCACCGGCGTCTCGGCCGTGCATACGGCCGGACCAGACCATTCGTCCACGTTTGGGTAAAAGCGCCCGCACCGGCGCCGGACTCCGACGAACCTTGGCCCGTGCTCAAGGTCCAGGACGTCCGTCTCGACCCGCACGAGCGGAAGGTGTGGAGGGGTGACCGGGAGATTCGGTTGTCCCGCAAGGAGTTCGACCTCCTCCACGCGCTGATGTCTCGAGCGGGTCTGGTGGTGACCCGTGCCGAGCTCATGGAGGACGTCTGGGAGACGACCTTCTGGACCTCGTCCAAGACCATCGACGTCCACCTGGGGTGGCTGCGCCGCAAGCTCGACGACGATCCGCGCAAGCCGCGTCTCATCACCACCCTGCGCGGCCACGGGCTCCGCTTCGAGACGAGCGTCGAGACGGCCTGAGCAGCGCTCAGGAGTGCTGCCCTAGGGTTTCCTGCGTGACGGACCGCGCACCCACCCTTGCCGTGATCGGTGGCGGGCAGCTGGCGCGCATGATGGCGCAGCCCGCGATCGCCCTGGGCCTGCCCCTGCGACTGCTCGCCGAGGCCGAGGGCGTCTCGGCCGCCCAGGTGATCCCCGACCACGAGGTCGGCGACTACACCGACCTCGCCACCCTGCGCCGGGTGACCGCCGGCTGTCCCGTGGTCACCTTCGACCACGAGCACGTGCCGACCCAGCACCTGCACGCGCTCGAGGAGTCCGGCATCGCCGTGCGACCGGGGCCCGGAGCGCTCGTGCACGCCCAGGACAAGGGCGTCATGCGGGCCCGGCTCGCCGAGCTGGGCATCCCGTGCCCGCGCAACGCGCTGGTCACCACCCCCGCCGACGTCGAGGCCTTCGGGCTGCCCTGCGTCCTCAAGACCACCCGCGGTGGGTACGACGGCAAGGGGGTGTGGGTGGTCCGCGAGCTGGCCGAGGCCGACGCGGCCTTCGCGGCGGCCGACGCGGCCGGGGTCGAGGTGCTCGCCGAGGAGCTCGTCGACTTCCGCCGCGAGCTGTCGGCCCTGGTGGCGCGCTCGCCCAGCGGCCAGGCGGCGTCCTACCCCGTCGTCGCCTCCACCCAGCTCGACGGCGTCTGCTACGAGGTCGTCGCGCCCGCCCCCGACCTGGCGCCCGAGCTGGCCGGCCAGGCGCAGGAGATCGCCCTGCGCGTCGCCGGTGCGCTCGACGTCACGGGCATCCTCGCCGTCGAGCTCTTCGAGACCACCGACGGTCGCATCCTCGTCAACGAGCTGGCGATGCGGCCGCACAACACCGGCCACTGGACGCAGGACGGTGCGGTGACGTCCCAGTTCGAGAATCATCTGCGCGCCGTCATGGACCTCCCGCTCGGGTCGCCCGCCCCGCGGTCGCGCTGGACGGTGATGGTCAACATTCTGGGCGGCCCCACCGACACCGGCCGCCTCTACGACGGCTTCCCGCACGCGATGGCCCGCGACCCGCACCTGCGCGTGCACCTCTACGGCAAGGACCTGCGGCCCGGCCGCAAGGTCGGCCACGTCAACGCCTACGGCGACGACCTCGACGACTGCCTGGAGCGCGCGCGGCACGCCGCCGCGTGGTTCCGGGGCGACCTCGGCAACCACAGTGAGTGAAGGTGAGTGACATGACGGCACGCGTCGGCATCGTGATGGGGTCGGACTCCGACTGGCCCGTGATGGAGGCGGCGGCCCAGGCCCTCGCCGAGTTCGACATCGAGGTGGAGGCCGACGTCGTCAGCGCCCACCGGATGCCCGACGAGATGCTCGCCTACGGCCGCGAGGCCGCCGGGCGGGGCATCGAGGTCATCATCGCCGGCGCCGGCGGGGCGGCCCACCTGCCCGGCATGCTCGCCGCGGTGACCCCGCTGCCGGTCATCGGCGTCCCGGTGCCGCTGAAGGCCCTGGACGGGATGGACTCGCTGCTCTCGATCGTGCAGATGCCGGCCGGGGTGCCGGTCGCGACCGTGGCCATCGGCGGGGCCCGCAACGCCGGGCTGCTCGCCGTACGCATCCTGGCCAGCGGTGACGCCACGCTCCAGAAGCGGATGGTGGACTTCCAGGCCGAGTTGCGCCAGGCCGCCACCGACAAGGGCGCCGTCGTCCGCAACGCCACGGGTGGCGCCCGGAAGCTCGGCTTCTGACCGAGCACCCGGTGCCGGGTCGCCTCGTCGCCATCGACGTGGCGCGCTGCCTGGCGCTGCTCGGGATGGTCGCCACGCACGTCCTCGTCGAGCGCGAAGCCGACGGGTCGCTGTCCTTCGGCCACGCGCTGGCCGGTGGACGCGCCTCGGCGCTCTTCGCCGTGCTGGCCGGTGTCAGCATCGCGCTGGTGACCGGGCGCCGCCGCCCTCTGGTCGGTGCGGCCCGGGCCCGCACGTCCGCCGGACTGGTGGTCCGGGCCGTGCTCGTGGCCGCGATCGGGTTGCTGCTGGGCGAGGTCGACTCGGGGATCGCGGTGATCCTCACGTACTACGGAGTGGTCTTCCTGCTCGCGCTCCCGTTCGTCGGGCTCTCCGCCCGCCGGCTGGCCCTGCTGGCGGGCGGGTGGCTGGTGCTGGCACCGGTCGTGTCGCACCTGGTGCGGCCGTCGCTGCCCGAGCGGCAGTTCTCCAGCCCGACGTGGGGCCAGCTCGTCGCCGACCCGGGTGGGCTGCTGGCCGAGCTCACGTTCACCGGCTACTACCCGGCCGTGCCGTGGCTGGCCTACGTGCTCGCCGGGATGGCCGTCGGTCGCCTCGACCTCACCTCACGGCGTACGGCGACGATGCTGGTCGCCGGGGGAGGGGCGGCCGCCGTGGTCGCCACACTGGTCTCACGCGCGCTCACCTCGATCCCGTCGGTGCAGCAGGCCCTGCTGGCCGACCCGCCGGCCCAGGGCCTCGACGCTGCCGCGCTGCTCGACCGGATCTCGGCGGGGCTGCCCGGGACCACGCCGACGGGTGGCGCGTGGCAGTGGCTGCTGGTCGTGGCGCCGCACACGGCCACGCCTTTCGACCTGGCGCAGACCATCGGGTCGGCGCTCCTGGTGGTGGGGGTCCTGCTGCTGGCCCTGCCGGTCCTGGGCCCGACCGCACGGCTGGCGGTGGCGGTCTTCTTCGGCGCGGGTGCGATGACGCTGACGCTCTACTCGGTGCACGTCGTGGCCCGCTCGCAGAGCCTCCTGCCCGACGGGCTGCGGGACAGCTACCTCTTCCACGTCCTGCTCCTGCTGGGCATCGGATCGGTCTTCGCCGCCACGCGCACCCGCGGACCTCTCGAGGGTGTGGTCGGAGCCGCCTCCCGGGCGGTGGCCGCGACGCGCCCCTAGGCTGGTCACCATGACGACTCGGTGGGGCATCGCAGGGACCGGCGCCATGGCGGAGGTCTTCCTGCGCGACTTCGAGCACGTGCCGGACGCCGAGGTGACCGCGATCGGCTCCCGCACCCGGGAGCGTGCCGGCGAGCTCGCCGCGTCGTACGGCATCGAGGGTGCCCACACCTACGGCGAGCTGATGGGCGCGGACGTCGACGTCGTCTACGTCGCGACGCCCCACCCGCAGCACCACGCCCTGGCCCTGGCCGCCATCGAGGCCGGCGTCCCGGTGCTCGTGGAGAAGGCCTTCACCGCCACGCTCGCCGGTGCGCGCGAGGTCGTGGCCGCGGCCCGCGAGCGCGAGGTCTTCTGCATGGAGGCCATGTGGACGCGCCTCCAGCCGGCGGTCGTGGAGGCCCGGCGGCTCGTCGAGGCCGGCGAGATCGGGGAGGTGATCGCGGTGCAGGCCGACCTCGGCGCCCACCGCGACTACGACCCCGCCTCCCGGCTGTTCGACCCCGCCCTCGGCGGGGGCGCGACGCTCGACCTCGGGGTCTACGTCATCTCGATGGCCCAGGACTTCCTCGGTACCCCGGACCGCGTCGTCGCCTCCGGCACCCGCTACCCCAACGGCACAGACGCGTCGGTGGTGATGCACCTGGCGTACGACGACGGACGCGGCGCCTCGCTGGCCTGCGGGCTCACCACCGAGAGCCCGGGCCGCGCCGTGGTCTGGGGGACCGGCGGGTCGATCGAGCTGCCGCCGCGCTTCCACCACCCCACGTCGCTGGTCGTGCGGCGCAACGGCCAGGCGGCGGAGACCCTGGACCTGCCCGCGCGCGGTCGCGGCTACAGCCACGAGATCGAGGAGGTCGGTCGCTGCCTGGCCGCGGGCCTCACCGAGTCGCCCGTGGTGCCGCTCGAGGACACCCTCGGCGTGCAGTGGGTCATGGAGGAGACGCTGTCCCAGCTCGGCATCACGACCGCCGAGGCCACCGTCGAGCTCTAGTCGCTCACCCGGCCGCGCAGCGCCTTGGTCTGGCCGCGCTCCTTCTTGGCCCGCAGCCGCCGTTCCTTCGACCCACGCGTCGGCCGGGTCGCCCGCCGGGGCGGGGGCGGCGGGGCGAGGGCTTCTCGCAGCAGCGCGGCCAGCCGATCGCGGGCGGCCACCCGGTTGCGGTGCTGGGAGCGGTGCTCGGAGGCGGCGATGGTCACCACGCCGTCGGGCCAGCGGCGCAGCGCCCGGGTGCGCTGGGTGCCGGTGAGGGTCGAGGCGGTGCGCACGTCGTACTCCAGCTCCACCCGGCTGTCCGCGGTGTTGACCGACTGACCGCCTGGGCCGGGGGAGCGGGAGAACCGCTCGACGAGGTCGGCGTCCGGCACGACGAGCCCCGACGGGAGGCCGGGGCCGGACGGGACGTGCAGGTCCTTCATGCGCCCCGCTTGCGCCACTCGATGGCCGGGCAGGTGTCCATGACCATGGCGACGCCGGCGGCCGTGGTCCGCTCGTAGGCGGCCTCGTCGACCACGCCGAGCTGGAACCACACGCCCTGCGCCCCGATGGCCACGGCCTGGTCCGCGAACTCGCCGGCCGCGTCGGAGCGGCGGAAGACGTCGACGACGTCGACGGGGAACGGGATGTCGGCCAGCGTCGCGTAGCCCCGCTCGCCGAGCACCGTGGGGGCGTCCGGTCGTCCGTGGGCGGGGTGGACCGGCACGATCGTCTTGCCACGCTGCTGGAGCAGGCTCGCGATCGAGTACGCCGTGCGCCCGGTGTCGCCGGACAGCCCCACGACGGCCCACGTCTCGAGGTCGTCGAGCATCCGGTCGACGGTCGCGCGGTCCTGCCAGTCGCTGCTCATGGCGCCACGGTAGCGCTCACCCGTCGGACCCGAGCGCGTCCTGGGTGTGGGCGAAGACCGCCTCCATCGCCGTCTTGAGGGTGTAGCTGTCGACCGTCTCGAGCTCGGGGAACGTCGTGGACCCGCCGCCCCGGCGCTTGGTCGCCTGCTCTGCCTCGAGCTGGAGGACGTAGCGGTCCCAGACCACGTAGAAGTACATGCCGCCGCCGGTGCTGGCGAGCACGTAGGAGCCGTCGACGTCGTACATCCCGCCCTGGCGCAGGGCGCCCCGGATCGTGCGGACCTGCTCGGGGGAGGGCCGGGGATCCTGGAACGCCAGGTTGGACAGGTACGAGTCCAGCACCTTCTGCGGCTGGTCGCCGGGTGCGACGTACTGGACGAGCAGCTCGGCGGTGTGCCGGCGCTCGAGGTCCTCGCGCTGGCAGCTGTTCTCCACCGAACGCCCGGCGGGGGAGTCCAGGGCCAGGTTGGAGTCGGGATCGGCGTCGGTCGAGGAGGAGGTGAGCTCCTGCAGCTCGACCTCGGGGAACAGGATGTCCACGACCTCCGCGTCGAAGAGCGCGCAGGGGTCGAGGAAGACGGGCCAGCCCTCGGCCTGCACCATCTGGCCCGTCGAGCCCACGGCGGGCTCGGCGTCCTCGCCGCGCAGCTCCTTGGCTCGGTCGATGGCGGTGGTCAGCACCCGCTCCGCGAGCCGGGCGTCGCGCTCGGTCAGGTCGTCGGTGAGACCGTGGTCGAGCCCCCGGGTGAATCCGAGGAACAGGTTGCCCGTCGTCGCGATGTACGCCCTCTCGCCCGCCTGCCACAGGATGCGTTCGTCGATGCCGCGCAGCCGGACGCCGCCGAGGTTCTTCTGGGCGTCCTCGATGATGTCGACCGTGGCCTGCTCGAGGGCGTCGAACACGCCGTTGTTGTCACGCAGGTCCCGGGGCAGCTTGCCGTCGCCGTACTTCTTGAAGGTGCGCCACTCCGCGGTGGCGGCGGCCGCGGTGGGGAACTGCACCACCCGGAGCTGCGCCTGCGTGTTGTCGGAGTCGCCGAGCCCGTAGTCGCAGCTCGTCGTGACCTGGGCGCCGGTGACGGTCTCCTTGCGGTCGGCGAGCTCCTTGTCGGTCGTCGAGGCACCTCTCCCGCGCTCGGTGACGTCGGCCGCCCTGGTCAGGGGCAGCAGCTGCGCGGCCTCGGTCGGGGGCAGCAGCGCACAGGGCGGGACGTAGGCCTGGCCGCCGATGGTGATCTGCGTGGCCGCCGCCTCCTCGACCGGCTCCTCGCTCGGCAGTGACGTGGACGATGACGACGACGCGTCGGTGGCCGGACCCGAGCCGCCGCCGCCGCCCGAGCAGCCGACGAGCGGCAGGACGAGCAGGGCGGCGGTGAGGAGCGACGTACGCATGGGCGGGGGGGTGCCCCGTTCGACGGTCGCCCAAACCCGGCCGACGTTACTCAGCGGTACTGTGTGACGCCACACACAACCACGGAGGGACACCACCATGCTTCACACCCCTGTACGCCGCGTCAGTGCGGCCCTTGCCGCCGGCGCGCTGAGCGCCGGCGCGCTCGTCGCCATGACAGCTCCGGCCGCCCAGGCCGCGACCGCGGCGACCACCTTCACCTGCAACTTCCCGGCCCTCGGACCGCGGGACATCCCGGTCAACATCGTCGCCAACCTGCCCGCCGCGGCCAACGCCGGCCTCGACGCCCCGGCCATCCCCGTGCTGCTCGGCGTGACCCTGCCGGCCGACGTGGTCGAGGCGGCCAAGGGCCTGTTCGGCGCGACGACGATCGGCGGCTTCTCCAACGACATGGTCGCCACGCTGGACGAGCTGTCCTCCTCGAGGACGGCCGACCTCGCCCTGCAGGACGTCCGGTTCCCGCAGACCCCGGTGCCCGCCACCGCCGGTCAGCCGCTGACGATCAACACCCCCAACCCACTGGCCACCCCGGGCGTCGTGCCGGCCACGACCGTGCCCGTCAACCTCCCGGGTGCCGGCACCTACAACATCGCGGTGCCGTCGGCGTTCACGTTCACGGCCACCAAGCAGGGTGACGTGGTCATGCTCGCCGACGTCCCGTGCGCGCTCAAGGCCGGCTCGCCCGCCAGCCTCGGCTCGATCATCCTGGCCGCCAACGAGTCCACGACCACCGGCAAGTCGGCCAAGAAGATCACTCCCCTCGGCAAGAAGGCCAAGGTCAAGGTGACGGTCAAGGCCGACAACGAGACCCCGACCGGCAAGGTCAAGGTCATGAAGGGCGAGAAGGTGCTCGGCAAGGCTTCTCTCAACGCCAAGGGCAAGACGACGGTCACCCTCAAGAAGAAGCTGGCCAAGGGCGTCACCAAGGTGAAGGTCGTCTACGTGGGCGACGACTTCACCGAGACCTCGAAGGACAAGAAGGTCGTGATCGTGGTCCGCTGACCACTGTCTCGTCCTCCTCGACCGCCCGGTCGGTGCCTCGGCACCGGCCGGGCGGTCGTCGTCGGTGGTCCCGACGTGCCCGGCAGTGGTTACCCGCTAGTAGAATCGATGGCATGAGCGACTTCTACGCCCTCTCCGAGGAGCACCAGGCCATCCGCGAGGCCGTCCGCGACCTGTGCGACGCCAAGGTGGCGCCGTACGCCGCGGTCGTGGACGAGGAGGCCCGCTACCCGCGTGAGGCGGCCGAGGCTCTGCTCGCGGCCGACTTCCACGCCCCGCACGTGCCCGAGGAGTACGGCGGTGCCGGCGCCGACGCGCTGGCCACCGTGCTGGTGATCGAGGAGGTCGCGCGGGCGTGCGTGTCCTCGAGCCTGATCCCCGCGGTCAACAAGCTCGGGTCGCTGCCGGTGCAGATCGCAGGCTCGGAGGAGCTCAAGCAGAAGTACCTCGGCGCCCTGGCCCGTGGCGAGGGCGGGTTCTCCTACTGCCTCTCCGAGCCCGACGCCGGTTCGGACGCCGGTGGCATGAAGACCCGCGCGGTGCGCGACGGCGACGAGTGGGTGCTCGACGGGGTGAAGCGCTGGATCACCAACGCCGGCGAGTCGGAGTTCTACACGGTCATGGCGGTGACCGACGCGGAGAAGAAGACCCGCGGCGGCATCTCGGCGTTCGTGGTGGAGAAGTCGGACGCCGGCGTCTCCTTCGGTGCCCCCGAGAAGAAGCTCGGCATCAAGGGCAGCCCCACCCGCGAGGTCTACCTCGACAAGGTCCGGATCCCTGTGGACCGGATGATCGGCGAGGAGGGCAGCGGCTTCGCGACGGCGATGCAGACCCTGGACCACACCCGGGTCACCATCGCCGCCCAGGCGGTGGGCGTCGCACAGGGGGCCCTGGACTACGCGCTCGACTACGCCAAGGAGCGCCGCCAGTTCGGGAAGTCGATCGCGGACTTCCAGGGCATGCAGTTCATGCTGGCCGACATGGGCATGAAGGTCGAGGCGGCCCGCCAGATGACGTACGCCGCCGCCGGTCGCTCCGAGCGGGGGGACAAGGACCTGACCTTCTTCGGGGCGGCGGCCAAGTGCTTCGCCTCGGACGTGGCCATGGAGGTCACCGTCAACGCGGTGCAGGTGCTCGGGGGTTACGGCTTCACTCGCGACTACCCGGTCGAGCGGATGATGCGCGACGCGAAGATCACCCAGATCTACGAGGGCACCAACCAGGTCCAGCGCATCGTGATGGCCCGCCAGCTCCTCAACGGGGTGCAGTCACAGCTCTGATCCAGGTCCGTGCGGAGCTGCGGCGTGGGGATCAGAGTGGGGATCAGGCGGTGCTGTCTGTCGCCCTCGCCGGTGCCGCCTCGAACCGGTCGCGCCACTGTGAGGGCGAGCAGCCGTACCGGCGGGTGAACCACCTCGACATGGCGCTGGGGGCGGCGAACCCCAGTGCCTCGGACACCTGGGTCACGGTGTAGTTGGGGTCACGCAGCCGCTCCTCGGCCAGGGCTGCGCGCACGTCGTCGAGCAGCGTGGTGAAGGTCGTCCCTTCGCGCTCCAGCTGGCGGTGAAGGGTGCGCCGGTCCATGCCGAGGTCGCGAGCCACCAGCTCGGCGGAGCATCGACCGGACGGCAACCTGGTCCGGATCAGCGTGTGCACCGCGCCCGTGATGCCGGCGGCCTGCGAGTCGAGGCGGAGGAGGTCGAGGAACCGTCGCGCGTACGTGCGACGCTGGGGGTCGGTCTGCAGCTCCAGGTCAAGGTCGTCGCGGCGGAGGACGACGGCGGCTCGAGCCGCGTCGAACACGATGGCGGTGTCGAGGACGCTGTGGTGGGTTCGCACATCGCAGGGTGTGTCGTGGGGGAGCTGGACCTCGACGGGGCGCCAGCCCGGGGCACACAGCTCCCGGAGGATCCCGAGGTACGCGGCGACCGCCAGCTCCAGCGCCTGACGTGCGGACCCCGGATCGACGTCGTCGCCCAGGGACAGCGTCACCTCGATCGTCGTCAACACGTCCGCGTGGACGGTCGAGAACGAGAGCGCCTGGTTGTAGCTGGCGGCGTTTCGATGCAGCAGCTGCACGGCACTGGCCACGTCGGGCTCCTCGTGCAGGAGGAGGCTCAGCGGCCCCAGCGTGGACAGACGCCGTCTCTTCGACAGCAGGAGGCCGAAGTCGTCGCGACCCGACGAACGCGCGGACGACCCGAGCACCCGTGCCATGGCGTCCACCGGGGACCAGGCATCCGGCTCCAGCGCATCGACGCGCAGGCCCTGCGCGGCCAGGAGGCGCGCAGCGTCGAGGTCGAGCCCGCGGGCCAGCGCGACGTACCCGCGCAGCGCGGCACGCCGACCGAGCAGTGGTGCGGCCCGTGACCGTGGCATGTCCCGAGAGGGTACGGCACCCGTCCCGTGTGGTGCTGTGTGGAACGTCGCCGGTGCGTACTGTCTTTCGTGAGGTCACGGCGAGTACGAGCGCGCTCACCCGCCGTCGTGACTCCGGGACGCTCCCCTGTGGCGTCCCACCCCCTGGATTCCTCGCCGCGCCCCGATCCCCCGTACCGGGGTGCGGCGAGGATGACCACGGTTACGTGGAGGGGCGGCCGGCTCAGGCCTGGTCAGCCCGGGGCTCGGGCATCGACCAGACGGTCAGGCGGTCCCGGGCCAGGCGTTCGACGAGGATCGGCACGAAGGCTCGGACCCGGCACCCGTCGAACTCGCTGCGGAGCTCGCTGATCACCTCCTCGACGGTCGTCGCGGGCACCGAGGCGAACCGCTCCCGGAGCCGTGCGCTCACCAGCGCCATCGTCCGCGTGAGGTCGGCGTCACCCGGGCCCGCGGCGGTCGGCTCCCCCGGGGGCTCTGCGATCGGCTCCGCCCGGACGGTCCGGTCCAGGTGTACGTCCGTGGTCACCATGTGTTCGGGCCCCCTCTGGTTGCGCGGGTCCTCGGCGGGCACGCGGCGGGCCCTGACGACGGTGGGCCTGCCACCGAGGATCCGTCGCGCCGACCGGCGTCGCATCCCCCGCCCGACGGGTCACCCGGGTGACCCGAACGGCGGGAGGTGGAGGGTGATGTCCCGGGGGAGGGCCGTGTGCCAGCATGCGGGGGCCGTCCGAGGTCCGTCCGCCCGGGCGGGGCTCGACGGGCTGAGGGGGTCTCCATGTCCACCACGACGAGACATCGTCACGGTGTCGCGCGAGCCGTCGGTGTCGCGGCCGCTCTCCTGCTGGTGACCTCGTGCAGCGACGTCTCGGGCGACCGGCCGACCCCGACCCAGACCCCGACCCCGACTGGGTCGGCATCCGCCCAGCCGTCCCGGACCGCGACTCTCCCGAGCCCGACCAGGACCCCCACCGTCCCGAGCCCGACCCGGACGCCCACCGTCCCGAGCCCGACCCGGACTCCCAGCGAACCCTCGACCTCCAGTACCTCCGAGACCCCCGTCGAGACCGAGACCCCCGTCGAGACAGAGACCCCCGTCGAGCCCGAGCCCACGAGCCCCACTGCCTCGGAGACCTCCGTCCTGCCCGCGCCCACCGGGAGCGCCACCACGGAGCCCGCGCCCTCGACGTCCGCGACGGTCGAGGCAGAGGCGACCGAGGCCGAGGTCGAGGCGGACGAGGGTGGGACCGGGTGGTGGTGGCTCCTCGGCGGACTGGTGATCGCGCTGGCGATCGGGGTCCTCCTGTGGGTGAGGGCGCGCCGCCGAGGGGCCGGGCGCGGCGACCTCGGCGCCGCGGAGGACGAGGTGTCGTGGTTCGCGCGCGAGCTGCTGCCCGACCTCCGGGACACCGGTTCGCGCGAGCGCGTCGCGGGCGGCTGGGCCGTGTCGTCGCCACGCGTGGTCGCCCTCGAGGACCGACTCACGCGGCTCGAGGCGACTGCCGGGGAGGACCGGGTCCGTGAGCGGGCGAGGGAGCTGCGGGACGCGGTGCGATCGGCCCGGGCCCGTCTGGACGAGCTGCTCCAGCCGGGCGGGGGAGACGTGCGGTCGGGGATCGACGCGCTGATGACGGCGCTCGAGGCGTCCCTGGACCGACCCGTCCCGACAGGTCGGTGACCGGACCGGACGATCAGACGGCCGGCGAGAGACCGGGGGCGCCGTCGTCGCGCGGCGTGAGCTCGGCTCGCAGCTGACGGTTGATCCCCGTCATGAGGCGTGACACCTGGGTCTGGGTCACCCCGATGTCCGCCCCGATCTCACCCTGGGTCGCGTCGTGCAGGTAGCGCATCTCCAGGATGCGCTGCTCGCGCGTGCCGAGGCGTCGTACGAGCGGGGCGACCACGGTCCGGGCCTCGACCTGGGCGAACCCCGCCTCGTGGTGCACGAGGGAGGCGGCCAGCGGGCGCTCGGAGTCGTCGGCCACGGCGTCGAGGGAGTCGACCGCGTAGCCGGCGTGGGCCGAGACGGCCTCCTCGATCCGTTCCGTCGGCACCCCGAGACGTGCCGCGATGTCACTGGGGCGCGGGGACCGGCCGAGCTCCTGGGCCAGCTCGGCGCTCACCCGGGTGACCCTGGCCTGCAGCTCCTGGACCGAGCGCGGCGGTCGCACCACCCAGCCGGCGTCGCGGAACCAGCGGCGCAGCTCACCACGGATGCACGGGACGACGTAGCCCAGGAAGTCGGTGGCCAGCGCGGGGTCGTATCGGCGTACGGCCTTGACGAGGGCCAGGCAGGCGACCTGACGCAGGTCGTCGGGATCGATGCCGCGGCGCTCGTAGCGGCGGGCCTCCTGGGTGGCCACGACGAGGTTGAGGCGGATGATCTCGTCCTCCAGCTCGAGGCGCGCCTCGGCCGGGTCGTCGAGTCGGGCGAGCAGCTCACCGGTGAGTTCCATCCGGCGGGCACGGGAGACACCGCGGTGCCCCGGGGGCGGGGATGTGGGCGACACGTCGCTCCTTCGCTCAGGTCGAGCGTGGCACGCTGCTCGACCACGACCTCCGAGCCAACCAGCCGTCCTCGTCCACCACTACCTCCCTTCGGGCATGCGATCCCGGGAGTTGGGTACGCCGCGCTCCATGACCGTGATGACACGTCGACGTCGCCCCGTGCGCGTCACCCTGGCCCACGAGTCCGAGCTCGTGACCGTCGGATTCACCGGCCTCCTGGCGCCGTACGCCCCCCGAGTTCAGGTGCTGCCCTCGCCGGGCGGCGTGCCTGCCCGCGACGTCGACCTGACCCTGCACGACACCCTGGCCGGCGTACGGGACCTGCCGCTGGCGGCGGTCCACCCCGTCGCCCACGACGGTCGGCTGGTGACCTGGACCTGGAACGCCCGGCCCGAGCTGGTGGAGCTCGCCCTGGGCAACGGCGTCAGCGGTGTGCTGTCCAAGGCCCTGCCGGCGGCCCGGCTCGTCGCCGCCCTCGAGTCCATCCACCACGGGCGGCCCGTGGTGGACCTGGGCACCGGCCAACCGCTCGTGGGGACCCCCGCCGTCCCCGAGTCGCCCCTCGAGACGCTCACCCCCCGCGAGGCCCAGGTGATCGCGATGATCACCGCGGGCCTGGACAACCAGTCGATCGCGGACCGGGCCTCGATCAGCATCAACTCGCTGAAGTCCTACATCCGCTCCGCCTACCGCAAGATGGGCGTCTCATCGCGCTCGCAGGCGGTCCTGTGGGGTGTGCGCCACGGCTACCTCGGCTCGATGTCCCGCGACCAGGACCCGGAGCTCACGGCCTGACCCCGGGAAGTGGCCGGTCGTCCCGGAGCTGCGTGAGCCCGGTCCGACCGACCACCGTCCTGACCGTCCCGTACCCGCCGTGGCGCGACGCATGCATCCGCACCCTCGGGGTACGGCCTCGGGTATGAGTACGCCCCCACGAGAGCCTGAGGCCGCCGGACCGGTGACCACCGGCGAGCAGCTGGCGCGACTGCTGGCCACGCAGCACGAGGAGCTGCGCGACGCCTGGTGCCGGGTGTCGCGTCTCCATGCCGGGGCCCGGGAGGACGTCTTCCTCCACGCCCGTCGCCGTCTGGCGATCCACGTCGCGCTGGAGCACGCGGTGCTCGCCCCCCGGCTCCCGCACGTGCGCGAGGAGGAGGCCGAGCTGGATCGCGAGGTGGCCGCGGCGGAGGCCGAGGCCCCGGAGTCCCTGGGCTTCGACGCCGCGTGTGCCCGTGTCGCGGTGGCCTTCCTGCGGCACAGCGCCACCCTGGACGAGGTGGCGCTGGCCGGGGTGCTGCCCGACGCCGAGCGCGAGGCCGTGACGGCCGCCCTCGCGCTCTGGGAGGGCGCCGGCGACGCCTACCTCGGCAACTCGTGGGGCGAGATGCGCGAGACCGCGGGMGCGCAGCTGGCGCGACGCGACTGAGGATCCTCAGGCCTCCAGCGGTTGGCTCGCGGGTGACGACTCAGGGTCGAGCCCTCGGGCCGTGATTGTGGCACGAGCGGCGTGAGCTGCGACCGCCCCAGTGGCGAGACTTCAGCAGCACGACGAGACCGATGAGCCACATCCACCAGGGCACCTGGAGCGCGATCGCCAGCACGAGCGCCGCGATGAGGAACATGGTGAGGGGCGCACGCCACGACGCCGTACGTCGTACGGGTGCCGGGGTCCGCGCAGGCGGGGTGACCGCCCTTGGCAGGTCCCAGAACACCACGTCGAGGTCCGCGCGGGTGCGGGCCGACCAGATGGCGTCGAGGCGTTCGGCGTGCTCCTCGGTGTCGAGTCGTCCCGCCGCGTAGTGGTCGTTGAGGATCGAGGTCGCGGCCTCCCGCTCCCGGTCCCCGATCCGGGCCGCGCCGGCGTGCGGATCGGTCATCACAGGTCCTCGTCGAGCTCTGGGTCGGACGCCGGCTCCGTGCCGTCGGCGAGGATGCCGTAGAGCGAGCGGCGGGTGTCGACGAGGACCCCGATGGCGGCCCGCCGCTGGGCCTCGGAGCCCTGGGTGACGAGCTGCCACACCGCGCTCATGACCTGACCGATCTCGGACTTGAGGTCACCCGACGTGCCGGTCGAGGCCCGCTCCTGGGCCCGCTCGAACGGCGCCCAGACGGCCTCGAGCTCGGCGGCGCGCTCGCTGACATAGCTCTCGCCCTGGGCGGTGAGGCGCAGGGTCTTGCGTCCCCGCTCGTCGTCCGTCTCCAGCAGGCCCTCGTCGGCGAGCTGCTGGATGGTGGGGTAGACCGAGCCGGGGCTCGGGCGCCACGCACCGTTGCTGCGGTCGGCGATCTGCTGGATGACCTGGTAGCCGTTGATCGGCTCACCCCGGCCACGGGCGTCGGCGAGCGCCGACAGGATCGCCAGGCGGACGTCGCCACGGCGAGCACGCGGGCCCCCCGACGGCGGCTGCGGGCTGCCGGTCTGGCCCCAGCCCAGCAGGCCCTGCATCCACGGCGGGGGACCGCTGGTGCCGCGCGGCGGCCCGCCCCAGCCGTGCTGGTCGAAGCGGAGATCCCAAGGATTCTTGCGGTGTCCCATGCGTGCGTCCCTCCCGGTGGTGGCGTCGATGACCCGAAGGTCACCGACGCATTGCGATATATCGCGAGCGTACGACGACGCTCGCTCCCGCGCAAGGAGATCTGGAGGGGATTCGGGCTCGTTCAGGCGTCGCGCAGTGCCGGCAGCAGCTCGTCACGTGCCCAGGCGACGAAGTCCTCCTGACGCTCGTCGCCGATCTGCACCAGCGCCAGGTCGGTGAAGCCGGCCTCGCGCCACGCGGCCACCGCCTCGACGACCGGCTGCACGTCGGGACCGCACGGGATGGAGTCCGACACGTCCTCGGACCGCACGAACTGCGTCGCGCCCTCGAAGCCGGAGGGCACCGGGAGCTCGGCGTTGACCGCCCAGCCGCCGCCGAACCAGCGGAACTGCTCGTGCGCCCGCGCGATCGCCCGGTCGCGGTCGGGGTCCCACGAGAGCGGCATCTGGCCGATCTTGCGATCGCCCCGCGCGCCGGAGCCCGACCACTGCGACACCAGGTCCGCGGAGGGCTCCACCGCCACCATGTGGTCCACGAGCGGTGCCAGCCGCTCGACGGAGGCGGGACCGGACACGGCGGCCGCGATCGGCACCCGCACCTCGGGCAGGTCCCAGAGCTTCGCGGAGGAGACCGTGAAGTGCTCGCCGTCGTGGTCGACGTACCCGCCGTCGAAGAGCCGGTTGATGATCTCGAGCGCCTCGACGAGCATGGCGTGGCGCACGTGCACGGTGGGCCACCCCCGGCCGACCACGTGCTCGTTGAGGTTCTCGCCCGAGCCGACGCCGAGGGTGAAGCGCCCTCCCGACAGCTCCTGGACGGTCGCGGCCTTCTGGGCCACCACCGCCGGGTGGTAGCGCACCGTCGGGCAGGTCACGTAGGTCATCAGCTCGACCCGCTCGGTCGCCTGGGTGACGGCACCCAGCATGGCCCAGGCGTAGCCCGCGTGGCCCTGCTCCTCGAGCCAGGGGAAGTAGTGGTCGCTCATCACCTCGAAGTCGAAGCCCGCCTCCTCGGCGAGCCCGGCGTAGCGCACCAGGTCCCGGGGCGCGGACTGCTCGGTCATCAGCGTGTAGCCGATCTGCATGGTGGTCCTCTCGACGGCGTGCGGACGCCTTCGATGATGCCGACCGTGCAGGGGCAGCAGTACAGCCCTGAGGGGGGCTAGAAGATCTCCGGGACCTCGGAGGCTCGACCCGTGAACTCCGGGTCGCGCTTCTCCCGGAAGGCGGCCACGCCCTCCCTGCCGTCGCCGACCGCGGTGTGCCACATGGCCAGCGAGTCGGCACGGTGCATCTCGAGCGGGGAGGCGGCCGACGTCCCGGCGTACAGCAGCTGCTTGGCGAGTGCCAGGGCGACGGGGGAGCGTCCCACCACGAAGGACCGGGCCAGCTCCAGGGCGGCCGGCAGCAGGTCGTCGGGCTCGTGGACCGAGCGCAGCAGACGGCCCGCCAGGGCGGCCTCGGCGGTGAGGACCTCGGCGGAGTAGACCCATTCCAGCGCCTGCTGGACGCCGACGATCCGGGGCAGGAAGTACGACGAGCACGCCTCGGGCACGATGCCGAGGCGACCGAAGACGAACCCGATGCGTGCCCGTGTGGAGGCGAGGCGCAGGTCCATGGCGAGGGTCATGGTGGCCCCGATGCCGACCGCTGCACCGTTGATGGCGGCGATCACCGGCTTGGGGCAGGCGTGGATCGCCAGCGTCACCTTGCCGCCGGTGTCGCGGACGCCGTCCTGGTACGGCGCCTCGGTGAGGTGGTCGCGGAGGTCTGCGGGCGTGGGGTGTGCGTCCTCGTCGAGGCCGAAGACGTTGCCCTGCGCCGAGAGGTCCATGCCCGCGCAGAAGGCCCGCCCGGCACCGGTGACCACGATCGCGCGGATGGCGTCGTCCGTGGCGGCGGCGGTGAAGAAGTTCTCGAGCTCGCGCGCCATCGTGACGGTGAACGCGTTCAGGGCGTCGGGACGGTCGAGGGTGAGCGTGCAGACGCCGTCGGCGTCGGTGCTCACCGACAGGGTGTCGTAGCCGCTCACCGGCCCGGCATCCCGCTGGGGGTGCAGAGGTCCTCGGGGATGCTCGAGGTGTCGTCGTCGCGGATGTAGGAGAAGAGCTGCTCGGAGCGCTCCGCGTCCCAGGTGACCGCGAGGTCCTGGATGGGGACGCCGCAGGTGAGGCCCGAGTCGCCGTCGACACGGGTCATGGCGAAGGCGAAGCGGCCCAGCGAGATCGGGCTGGTCCCCTCGCTCACCGAGAACGACGACGAGGACGCCATGGCCAGCTCGTAGTAGCGGACAGGGTTGACGAACGTCCACGCCGACAGCGCCTTGCTGCCGATGGCGGAGACGACCTCGCGCTGGTGCTGGGCCCGGTCGATGTCGCCGAGGTTGGAGGTGTGCCGGGAGCGGGCGTAGCCGAGGGCGGTCTTGCCGTCCGCCTCCTGGCAGCCCTTCTTGATGTCGAGGTTGGCGAGGGGGTCCTTCATGGCCGCCTTGGGGCAGATCTCCACGCCGCCGACCGCGTCGACCATCCCGACGAAGCCGCCGAAGCCGATCTCGATGTAGTCGTCGATGCGGATCCCRGTCTCCTGCTCGAGGGTCTGGATCAGCAGCTGGGGCCCGCCGTAGGCGAACGCCGCGTTCACCTTCTCGCTGTCGCCGTGACCCGGGATGGAGACGATCGAGTCGCGCGGGATCGACATGAGCATGTTGGGTCCGTCGCCCGTGTGGAGCAGCATGATCGTGTCGGTGCGCTGCCCGACCTCGCCGCCGGTGCCGAGGTCCTTGCGCTGCGCCTCGGTCAGGTCGTCGCGCGAGTCGGAGCCGACGATGAGGTAGGTGTTGCCGCCCTGCTCGCCGGGGCGGCCCTTGTCGCCCGGCATGGCGTCGATCTTGTCGACCTTGCTCCACGCCCAGAACGGCACGGCGAGCATGAAGACCAGCCACACCAGCACGATCAGCTTGACGATGCCGAAGCGGAACCGCGGCCGACGACGCTCGCGCTCGGGGCGCGGGGGGGGAGCGGAGGCCGCGGCGGTCGACGGCCCGCCCGGCGGTCGCCCACCCCCGGACGACGACGTCCGCGGCTGGGCCGGCATGACCCGGGTCTCGTCCGGGCGCTCGCGCTCACCGGAGCGTCCCCGCGTGGGGACCATCCGGGTCGCGTCGGCAGAGCCCTCCGGCGGGGCGCCCTTGCCGCCCTTGCCGTAGAGCCAGTCGTACTCGGGCGTTCCCTCCGCGGGACCGCCCTTCCCGGGGGGACGTTCAGCCATGGCCGAGACGCTACCGTGCCCGCATGAGTGAACCGCTCACCGCGCGCGCGGTGTCCTACTCCCGGGTCTCGCTGGCGATGGCGGCCACCTCGGTCCACGCCAACATCCTGGGCAACGTGCACGGTGGCGAGATCATGAAGCTGGCCGACTCGACCGCGGGGGCCGTCGCCTTCCGGCACAGTGACGGTCCGGCGGTCACGGCCGCCATGGACGAGATGACCTTCCTGCGGCCCGTCCACGTGGGCGACATCGTGAAGACCTATTCCCAGGTCAACTGGGCCGGACGCTCGTCGATGGAGATCGGGGTGCGCGTCGAGACCCAGCCGTGGGGCAACGCCGCCGACGAGCCCGTGCACGTCGCCAGCGCGTACTTCGTCTTCGTCGCGATCGACGAGGACGGCGCCCCCCGCGCCGTCCCGGGCCTGGTGACCGAGACGCCGAGCGATGTACGCCGCGAGCGCGAGGCCGAGATCCGCCGCGCCCACCGGCTGGCCCGCAAGAAGGAGATCGACCGGGGCCGCACGGCATGACGACGCCGTGGGTGCCTGGGGAGGTCATCACCCGGCGAGAGGTCCTCCACGGGCAGGTGTGGATGGAGCATCCCGTCACCGTGGTGGACGACGACGGCACCACCTTCGCGGTCCTGCTGGAGCCCGGCTCCCCGTTCACGTTCCACGAGCACCCGGCAGGCCCCCATCCGTGGGGCGCCCACCCCGCCTGGGGCGGCACGACCGTGCTCCAGGTGCACCGCACCGGTGAGCGCTACAGCGTCTGGAAGTTCTTCGTCGAGGACGTCTTCCAGCACTGGTACGTCAACTTCGAGAGCCCGGTGGGGCGCGATGACGACGGGTTCGACACCGACGACCACGGGCTCGACCTCATCGTCCACCCGGACGGGCGCCGGGAGTGGAAGGACGTCGAGCACCTGCACGCCCAGCGGGTCCAGGGGCGCATCGGCCTGGACACGGTCGGGGCCGTGCTCGAGGCGGCCGACCGGGTGGTCGACCTCCTCGATGCCGACGACCGGTGGTGGGCGGAGTACGACGACTGGTCGCCGTAGCACGTCGGGGATCTGCACCCATCGGGCCACGGCGGCGCGTCGTGCCGCGTTGTGACGGGTGGGACTGGTGATACTGGCCGGGCTGACTTCCCCCAGCAAGAGAGGCACCCCATGCCACCCGACGGCTCCAGCGGGTCGCACCCCGACGCTCCGCCGCACACGACCACGCCGCACGACGCCGGCCGCCACACCACTGCCGACCGCGCGCAGCGCGTGCGCTTCCGTCGCGCCGTGACCCTGATGGTGATGACCATGGTCATGCCCGGTTCGGCGCAGCTCGTGGCCGGCAACCGACGCCTGGGCCGGATCGCGATCCGCGTGTGGCTGGGTGTCGTCGTGGCCGTCCTGCTGAGCGCCCTCGTGGCCGCCTTCGCGCACTCCTTCGTCTTCTGGGCGGCCTCCAACACCCTGCTGCTCGGCGCACTGCGCCTGGGCCTGATGGCGCTGGCCGTCGGCTGGGCCCTGCTGTTCATGGACGCCTGGCGCCTGGGCCAGCCCCTGGGCCTGCAGCGCCAGCAGCGCCTCGCGGTCGTCGGCGTCAACGGGCTCCTCTCCCTGACGGTGGCCGGCAGCCTGCTCTTCGGTGCCCACATGGTCGGCGTGCAGCGCACCTTCATGCTCACGATGTTCGGCGACGGCGCCGTGGTCGGCGCCCACGACGGACGCTTCAACGTGCTGCTGCTCGGCGGCGACTCCGGAGTCGGCCGCTGGGGCCTGCGACCCGACTCCCTGACCGTCGCCAGCATCGACGCGCGCACGGGCAAGACCGTCCTCATCGGGCTGCCCCGCAACATGGCGAACTTCCCCTTCGACGAGGGCTCGCCGATGGCCGAGCAGTTCCCGCACGGCTTCGACTGCGACGGGTGCTACCTCAACGGCGTGAGCACCTGGGCGGGCGACCACACCGAGCTCTTCAAGGGCTCCGACAACCCCGGCGTGGACGCGACGGTGTCCGCCGTCGAGGGCATCACCGACCTCGACATCAACTACTACGCGATGGTCAACCTCGCCGGCTTCCGCAACCTCGTCGACGCGGTCGGCGGCGTCGAGCTCACGGTGCGGGACCGGATCCCGGTCGGCCTGCCCACCGACTCCTTCTTCCGCTACATCGAGCCCGGCACCCGCACCCTCGACGGCATGGACACGCTGTGGTTCGCCCGCGCCCGGGAGGGCTCGGACGACTACTCGCGCATGGCCCGCCAGAAGTGCGTCATGAACGCGATGCTGCAGCAGATCAGCCCCGAGACGGCGTTGCGCAACTTCGAGAAGATCGCCGAGGCCTCCTCCGAGATGATCTCGACCAGCGTGCCGCGCGGCGAGGTCGGCCGGTTCGTGGACCTGGCCATCAAGGCCAAGAGCCAGAAGATCGCCACCCTCTCCCTGGTCCCGCCGCTCGTCACCACCGCCGACCCGGACATCGAGCTGATCCACAGCAAGGTCGCCGAGGCCATCGACCGCGCCGAGGGTCAGGCCCCGGCCCCGGCGCCGGTGGAGCCCGAGACCGACACCGCCGCCGACACGGGCGCCGGTGCGGACACGGGCGAGCCGGCGCCCGCTCCCGCGCCGGCCACGACCCCCGCGGCACCCCCGTCGATGACGGGCGGATCGTTCGGGACGCTCAGGGACGGCTACGCCGCCAACGACTCCGAGGACCTCGGGGCGGCCTGCTGATCCGTCCGTAGGGGCAGGTGGCCCCTAGGGTGTACGCCGTGACTGCTCCCCGGGATGGCCGTGTCGTCGCGGTGGTCGTCACCTTCGACCGCCTGCCGCTGCTCCAGCGACTCGTGGCGAGGCTGGGCGAGGTGGCCGGTCTCAGCGAGGTGCTGGTGGTCGACAACGCCTCGGTCGACGGCACGGGTGACTGGCTCGCCGGTCAGCCGACGACGGGGGAGGTCCCGCTGCTCGCCCGCACCCTCGAGCACAACCGGGGCGGGGCCGGCGGCTTCCACGACGGGCTGGCGTGGGCCATCGACCGCGGTGCCGACCTGGTGTGGCTGATGGACGACGACGGCCTGCCCGACGCGGACTGCCTCACCACGCTGCTCGCCCACGACGACGACTACGACTTCTGGGGCCCGCTGGTGGTGGACGAGGACGACCCGGAGCGCCTGGTCTTCCCGATCCGGCTGCCCGGTGGGGCCCGCGTCGTCAGTGACATGGCCCAGGCGCAGGCGGCCGCACGTGCGGGGGTCCTGGCCGACGTCGTCATCCCCTTCAACGGTGTGCTCGTCACCAAGGAGCTCGTCGACCGGATCGGCCTGCCCCGGGAGGAGTTCTTCATCTGGGGCGACGACGTCGAGTACCTCTGGCGCGCCCGCGAGGCCGGTGCGCGGGTCGCCACCGTGGCCGGGGCCCGGGTGCTGCACCCCAGCGTCGGGGAGCTGGGGACGCCCATGATGTGGGGCCGCACGACGTACAACCACAGCCCGAGCGACCTCAAGCACTACTGCATGGCCCGCAACAACCTGGTCAACCTGCGCGACTACCGCGGTCCGCTGCACGCGCTGGCCTTCGTGGTGAAGACCGTGTGGTTCTACACCTTCACCCGGCCCAGCCTGGCCCGGCTCCGGCTCAGCGCCGGAGCCATGCGTGCCGGCCTGGCGGGGGAGTACGACGGTCACGAGAGGTTCCTGAGATGACCGAGCCTGCGACGACCGAGACCGTGGCCGTGGTGGTCGTCACCCACAACCGTGCCGACTTGCTGGTCGGGATGCTGGCCGGGCTGGCCGCCCAGACCCGACGCCCCGACGTCGTCGTGGTGGTCGACAACGGCTCCACCGACCACACCCGCGCGGTGCTCGAGGCGCACGCCGCCGGCCCGGGCGCGCTGGCGCTCGACGTGGTCCACCAGGAGAACACGGGCGGCGCCGGCGGCTTCCACACCGGGGTCCGCCGGGCGTACGACGGCGGCTGGGACCGCATCTGGCTGATGGACGACGACGTGGTCCCGGCCCCCGGCTGCCTCGCCACCCTGATGGCCACCGACGGCGACTGCCTGATGGCCGTGCGCGAGGACCTGGAGGGCCGGCTCGTCGAGAAGGCCGCGGTCCGCTTCGACCTCACCAACCCGCTGGCGATCCGGCCCAAGAAGGCCAGCATCGAGACGACGTACGCCTCCCGCGCGGCCATGCCGCCGACGGTCGAGATCGAGAACGTCGCCTTCGAGGGCTACATGGTGCGCCGCCGGGTCGTGGACGCGATCGGCTTCCCGGACCCGACCTACTTCATCTTCTACGACGACGTGGACTGGGCGCTGCGCGCCCGACGGGCGGGCTTCACCGTCCTCGCGGTCCGCGACGCGGTGCTCGTGCGGCAGCTGGACTTCAACCAGCAGCACGACCTTGCCGGGTGGAAGGGGTTCTACATGTACCGCAACCTCTTCGTCGTCCACTTCCGCTACGGCGACAACGCCCTGGTGCGCCTCAAGCCGTGGTTGATCGCCCTCGTCGTCGTGGCAACCAGCCCGGTGCGCGGTGGGCGGGGCGAGGCCGCCAACGTGACCCGCGCCATCCGGGCCGCGCGGGGCATGCGACGCCTGCCCGGCTCGGCCGCCCCCCCTCGCTAGACTCGTGCAGCCCCCACGGGCGCTGCGTCCACACACAGGAGTTCTCCCTTGTCCCAGGGATCCATTGACCATCCCGACCTCGTCGTCGTCGGGTCCGGCTTCTTCGGCCTCACCGTCGCCGAGCGCTGTGCCACCGAGCTCGACCTGAAGGTCCTCGTCATCGAGCGCCGCCACCACCTCGGTGGCAACGCCTACAGCGAGATCGACGAGCAGACCGGGATCGAGGTGCACAAGTACGGCACCCACCTGTTCCACACGTCGAACACGCGGGTGTGGGAGTACGTGAACCGGTTCACCGACTTCACGAGCTACCAGCACCGGGTCTTCGGCAAGTACCAGGGGCAGGTCTACTCGCTGCCGATGAACCTGGGGCTCATCAACCAGTTCTTCGGCAAGGCGCACACCCCCAAGGAGGCCCGGGCCCTCATCGCGGAGCAGTCCAGCGAGATCGCCACCGAGGACGCCACCAACCTCGAGGAGAAGGCGATCAGCCTGATCGGGCGCCCGCTCTACGAGGCGTTCATCAAGGGCTACACCGCCAAGCAGTGGCAGACCGACCCCACGGAGCTGAGCGCGGACATCATCACGCGCCTCCCGGTCCGCTACACCTTCGACAACCGCTACTTCAACGACACCTACGAGGGTCTCCCGGTCGACGGCTACACCGCCTGGCTGACCCGGATGGCCGACCACCCCAACATCGAGGTCCGCACCGACACCGACTGGTTCGACGTGCAGGACGAGTTCAAGGGCAGGGTCCCGGTCGTCTACACCGGCCCCGTCGACGAGTACTTCGACAACTGCGAGGGCCGGCTCTCGTGGCGCACCGTCGACCTCGAGCAGGAGACGGTCGACGTCGACGACTACCAGGGCACCGGCGTCGTCAACGCCAACGACCAGGACGTCGCCTGGACCCGGGTGCTGGAGTTCAAGCACCTGCACCCCGAGCGCACCTACCTGCCGGGCAAGTCGATCGTGGTCCACGAGTACTCGCGCTTCGCCGAGCCCGACGACGAGCCCTACTACCCGGTCAACACCGCCGACGACCGGGCCAAGCTCCTGAAGTACCGCGACCTGGCCAAGAAGGAGCCGATGGTCCTCTTCGGCGGTCGCCTCGGCACCTACAAGTACCTCGACATGCACATGGCCATCGGGTCGGCGCTGTCGATGTTCGACAACAAGCTCAGGCCGCACTTCGTCGACGGAGAGGCGCTCACGAGCGGAGGAGTGGACGCATGACCAGCTCGACGACAGCCGCCACCGAGACCGGGCCCGCCACCGCGCGCCGGGTCCTGCAGCGCCAGATCCTGCCCATCGACGGCGACACCGACGTCTACCGCCTGTACGTCGACCCCGAGGCCGCCGTCCTCGACGCCGACAAGTACGAGGTCGGCTCCAACCGGCAGGCCCAGCAGCTCAACGCCGCCCAGATGCGTCAGTCGGCCTCGACCGGGATCTCGATCCACCCCGACCAGATCCTCGACCGCGAGGCCCTGCGGCTGTCCGCGGAGGAGCGCATCTCGTTCGGCTCCTACTTCAACGCCTTCCCAGCCAGCTACTGGCGCCGCTACACCATCGTCTCCGAGGTCGACCTGACCCTGACGATCGAGGGTCGCGGGGCCACGGTCACCGTCTACCGCTCGATGGCCAACGGCCGCTCGCAGCGCGTGGAGACCGTCACCACCGGTGAGGAGGAGAGCTCGACCTTCGACTTCGCGCTGACCCTCAAGCCCTTCGTCGACGGCGGCTGGTACTGGTACGACGTCGTGGCCGGCGACGAGGAGGTCGTCGTCCGCTCCGCCGAGTGGTCCGCCGAGGTGCCCGCCGACCGGGCCGAGCACGGCACGGTCGACATCTGCATCACCACGATGAACCGGCCCGACTTCGTCGCCAAGCTCATCGGCCAGCTCGGGTCCACCCCCGAGCTGCGGCCCTACCTCGACGAGGTTCTCGTCATGGAGCAGGGCACCCAGAAGATGGTGGACTCGGAGTTCTTCCCCGAGGCCGCGGCCTCGCTGGGCGAGACGCTGCGTGTCATCGAGCAGGGCAACCTGGGCGGCTCCGGCGGCTACGCCCGCGGCCAGCTCGAGTCGGTCCGCAAGGGCACCGCGACGTACGCGATGATGATGGACGACGACGTCATCTGCGAGCCCGAGGGCGTCATCCGGGCCGTCACCTTCGGCGACCTGGCCCGCCGTCCCACGATCGTGGGCGGCCACATGTTCAGCATCTACGCGCGCACCCGCCTGCACAGCTTCGGCGAGATCATCACCCCCTGGCGGTTCTGGTGGCTGTCGGCCCCGGGCGTCTTCGGCGACTGGGACTTCGGTGCCCGCAACCTGCGCTCGACGCGCTGGCTGCACAAGCGCATCGACGTGGACTTCAACGGCTGGTTCATGTGCCTGATCCCGCGCCAGGTGCTCGACGAGATCGGCCTGAGCCTGCCGCTCTTCATCAAGTGGGACGACTCCGAGTTCGGGCTGCGCGCCAAGGAGGCGGGCTACCCGACGGTGACCTTCCCGGGTGCGGCCGTGTGGCACATCCCGTGGACCGACAAGAACGACGCCCTGGACTGGCAGGCCTACTTCCACCTCCGCAACCGCTTCGTCGCGGCGCTGCTCCACTCGCCGTACGAGCGGGGTGGCCGGATGGTGCGCGAGAGCCTCAACCACCAGGTCGCCCACCTCGTCTCCATGCAGTACTCCACCGTCGAGCTGCGGCTGATGGCCCTGCAGGACGTCCTCGAGGGCCCCCATGCCCTGCACGGCAAGCTGGCCACCCGGCTGGCCGAGGTCAACGCGTTCCGCAAGCAGTTCTCCGACGCCCAGCTGCAGGCCGACCCGGACGCCTTCCCGTCCGTACGCCGCCACAAGCCACCGCGCAAGGGCAAGGACGACTCCGGCGTCCCCGGCCGGGGAGCGCTGCTCGTGCGGGCCGCGACCATGCCGCTGCGGCAGCTCAGGTCGATCCGGCCCACCTCGAGGCAGCACCCCGAGGCGGAGATCCCGGCCATGGACGCCAAGTGGTACCGCCTCGCGCGCTACGACTCGGCCGTCGTGTCGATGCCCGACGGCAACTCGGCCGCGCTCTACGAGCGCGACCCGGAGAAGTTCCGGGACCTGATGAAGCGCACCGCCGAGATCCACGCACGCTTCCAGCGCGAGTGGCCGCGGCTCGCCGCGGAGTACCGCGCCGCGCTCGGCGACATCACCTCGCCGGAGGCATGGGAGAAGACCTTCGAGCCCTGGACCGGGACGAGCGCCGGAACCGGGTCCGAGTCGGGCGCCGGGTCGAGTACGGGGTCGGCCTCCGCATGAGCGGCACCCTCACCTCCGGCTCTCCCGGCACCCCGGCCTCGCGGCGTCCCACCCGTGAGGAGCTCGAGGCGCTCCCGCTCGCGCCCCCGGCGGCCACCGGTCTCGCCGAGGTCGCGCGGCGCCGCTACCTGCTGATGATGCTGGTGCGCAACACCATCCAGTCCCGCTACCAGGGGACCGTGCTGGGGTGGATGTGGAGCTACCTCCAGCCGGCCATCCGCTTCTGCCTGTTCTACTTCCTGTTCCAGGTCATGGTCGGCCGCGGCGGCAGCATGGAGAACTTCGCCGTGCACCTCTTCGCGGGCATGGTCGTCGTCCACTTCTTCACCGAGACCTTCAACGGCGGCACCCAGTCCCTGATCCAGAACAGCTCGCTGATCACCAAGCTGCCGGTGCCACGGGAGATGTTCCCGGTCTCGCGGATGATGGTGGCGGCGTGGCACACCGTGCCGATGCTCGTGATCCTCGTCTTCGCCTGCGTCCTGCTGGGCTGGGTCCCGGACCCGGTGGGGATGGCCGCGGCGCTGCTGGGCTTCAGCCTCACCGCCCTRCTGGGCCTCGCGCTCGGGCTCGTCTTCAGCGTGGCCAACGTCTTCATGCGCGACTTCGGCAAGGTGGCCCAGACGCTCACCCAGTTCGTCACCTTCAGTGTGCCGATGATGTACCCGTACACGCTGGTGCAGGCCCGCTTCGGTGAGCCGATCGCGACGTACTACCTCTGGAACCCGATGGCCGAGGCGGTGCTGCTGTTCCAGCGCGGCTTCTGGACCGGCACGACCAGCGACCCGGCGTACACCGAGTCCCTGCACCTGCCCGACCACCTCTTCACCCGGGGTCTGCTGATGACGCTCGGCGCCCTCGTGTGCGTCGTGCTCGCCCAGCGGCTGTTCGCCCGGCTCGAGTCGCGGGTCCCGGAGCGCCTCTGATGACCACCATGATCAAGGTGGAGAACGCCACCAAGACGTTCACGATGTCCTACCACCGCTCGCTCAAGCAGATTGCGCTGGCCAAGGCGCGAGGTCGCAAGACCCACGACGTCTTCAACGCCGTCGACGATGTGAGCTTCACCGTGCAGGAGGGGGAGTCGGTGGGCCTGATGGGCCTCAACGGCTCCGGCAAGTCGACCCTGCTCAAGCTCGTCAGCGGCGTGATGCGCCCCGACTCCGGATCCGTGCTCACTCGCGGCCGGATCGCCGGGCTGATCGCCACCGGCGCCGGCTTCGACAGCCAGCTCACGGGCCGCGACAACCTCTACCTCAACGCGGCCATCCTCGGGATGTCGCGGGCCGAGACCGACCGCAAGTTCGACGAGATCGTGGACTTCGCCGACCTCGGCAAGTTCCTCGACACCGAGGTCGCCTACTACAGCTCGGGCATGAAGGCCCGGCTGGGCTTCGCGGTGGCCATCAACGTCGACGCCGACATCTTCATCGCCGACGAGGCGCTGGCGGTGGGGGACCGGCCGTTCAAGCGCAAGTGCAAGAAGCGCATGGACGAGATCGTGAAGTCGGGCGTCACGATGTTCTACGTCTCGCACGCGCCCGGCTCGGTCCGCAACCTGTGCGACCGGCTCCTGGTGCTCGAGAAGGGCAAGCTGGCCTTCGACGGCGACGTCGACGAGGGGATCGCCTTCCTCGAGTACGACGACGACGACGAGGAGGTCGGCAACCGGGCCGACGACGGCCTCGGCGCCGACATCTGAGCCGCCCCGCCCCTGACCCCGCGTCACGCCGCCCCGTCCACCAGGACGGGGCGGCGTTCGCCATTTCGGCCCGCCGCGCCGTGCTCGTCAGGGCGCGCTCGTTCGGCGTCCGCGTCCGCCGTGCGCGCTCCGGGGGCGCGTCTGGCAACTGGCGGCGTACGACGTGTCGGYGGGCGTTCGGGGTGTCGGCAGCCGCCAGTTGGCTGGCTGACCCGGGCTCGACCTGTCGGCCGCCGCCAGTTGACCGGGCTGGYGGGGGACTGGCGGGTCGGGCGGCGGACGGGTCTGGACCGGTCGGCCGGATCGGTGAGCTCGGGTGTGTGCGTGTGTGCGTCCTCCAACTGGCGGCGTACGACGTCCTGGCCGGCGCGGGGCTTGTCGTCTCCCGCCAGTTGCGCTCGCGCGACGGCACGATTTCACTGCGCCACGCCCGCACAGAGTTGACAATTCGAGAAGTCGTCGGC